>JAGHBX010000138.1 GCA_021160785.1 Planctomycetota bacterium
AGCATGGTTTGGAGACAAAGGTCGAGTTTTCGGGATGTGTTTTTCCGATCACCGATCGGGCGACGGATGTGAAAAATGTTCTTCTTGCCCAGGCGAAACTTGCCGGTGTGCGTTTTGTCTATGGGCGCAGGGCGTATCCTGTCGAAAAAGCAGGCAGCGGTTTCGTTGTCAAAGGCGATGCCGATTCGGTGAAGTGCCGTGCGGTGATCATCGCCACTGGCGGCGTATCCTGGCCTAAGACGGGTTCTACGGGGGATGGCTTCGGGATTGCCGCGTCGTTTGGCCATGAGATTATCGCCCGGCACGCTGCGCTTGTGCCTTTGGTTGCCAAAGAGAAGTGGTGCAAGGCTCTTAGCGGCATTGGTATCGAGGAGGTTGAGATTACGCTGAAACTTCAGGGTAGCAAAATCATCTCCGAGGTCGGGCCTATGATGTTCACACACGACGGTATCGGCGGACCTGCCGTGTTCGATCTTAGTCGGCGATTGTTGGGGGTTTCGTTTAAGCCGCCAACGCCCCTCGAGTTGAGCATAGATATGCTTGTGGGCCTGGATGAACAGGAGTTGAAACAGAAGTTGATTGCCTTGTGCAAGGATCATCCTAAAAAGGGGATGTCGGCGTTGCTTTGCGAGTTCTTTCCGAAGGCGCTATCCGAGCAATTGTGTCGTATGGCGGGTTGTGCAGATACCATGGGTTCGCATTTGTCCAAAGATAAACGGGACAAACTGCTAAACCTGATGAAAAAGCTCACGGTGAATATCGTTTCCGCCCGCCCCATCGAAGAGGCCACCGTCACACGCGGCGGAGTGGATACCTCTGAGATCGATCCGACCACGATGCAGTCGAAACTCTGTCCGGGCCTGTTCTTCGCGGGCGAAGTAATGAACGTTGACGGCCCGTGCGGCGGGTACAATCTGCAAATAGCATGGTCAACGGGAGCATTAGCCGGTCAAACCGCGGCAAACCTGCCGGCTGACAGAGACCTCGCCGCGAAGTGACCGGTGTCAGATTCCCAGGACGTCCTGCATGGAGTACATACCGGGGCCCTTGCCTGACAGCCACATCGCCGCGCGGAGTGCGCCGCGGACGAAGTTGTCCCGGTTGTGGGCGCTGTGCGATAATGCGATTGTTTCGCCTAAGGCGCTCAGTATAACCGAGTGTTCTCCCGTGATGTCGCCTGCTCGAATTGCGTGCATGCCGATAGTACCCTTTTCGCGCAGCGTACTCGCGCCGTGCCGGCCGTGGACGAGACAATCCGGGAAAGATCGACCGGTTTCTTTGGCGATGTTTTCAGCCAAGGTAAGCGCCGTGCCGCTGGGCGAATCCTTTTTGAAACGATGATGCGCCTCGACGATTTCGACATCATAATCCTCGCCCGCCAAAGCGGCGACCTTGCCGACGATACTGAACAGGATATTCATCCCGACACTCATATTCGTCGCCTGGATCACGGCGATTTTATCCGAGGCGTCCCTGATCCGACCGAGTTGAGGGGCGCTCAGGCCGGTAGTGCCGATGACCAGGCCGATATTGTTTGCCGCGCAGTGTTCGACCACCCTGTCGGTCGCTTCGGGCAGCGAAAAATCGATCATCACGTCCGCCGAATCCGGCGGCTCGCTTTCCAGCACAATGTTAATCTCACCAATGCCGGCAAGGCTTCCCGCGTCCTTGCCGAGATCAGGATGTTGCGGCCTTTCAATCGCGCCAACAATGTCAAAACGCTCGGATTCGACCGCCAGAGTCAGAATTCGCCGACCCATTCGACCCCCCGCTCCGTTAATTATCAGGTTAGGCTTCATATAACCTCCTTTTTGCTAATAATACTATCTGCAATGGTCGATAAATATAATGTATCCTGCAAAAATTTCAAGACGAAACTGTTAAATTTCCTTGACAGCATGAAATAAGGTAGCCTAAAATGACGTCTGTTCGTATGAAGTTTAGGACTTTTTAATAAGGAGACACCAAAATGAGACAGTTTGTGACATTGGGATTGGCGGTTGTTGTGGCCTGTGGAATCGCCCTGACGACGGGCTGTGAGAGCGATGCCGGAAACACAGCCCTTTTAGGCACGGCAATTGGCGCTGGCGTAGGAGCGCTGGCAGGCGGTAATACCGAAGGCGCCCTCATCGGCGGCGCGGTTGGCGGTGGAGCCGGGTACATGATCGGCAACGAGTCCGATAAGAAGAAGACACAAAGTGAGATCGCTTCGGTGCGAGCCGAGCAGAACAACGTAACCGTCTGGATCACAAACAGTAATGGCTCACAGGTTCCGGTGAGGCTTCGCAGGGACGGGCCCGGCTACATCGGACCAAGAGGCGAGCGTTATCCAACTTTGCCAACCGAGGCGCAGCTAAAGCCTGTTTACGGTTTCTAAAGCTTAGGGCGAAAGTGACGCGGCGGTTAAAATCTGCGCTCGCTGCTTGCCCACAGCAAACTGCTGTAAAGACTTCGTGATGCCAAACTTATTAGGAGCTTTATGGGATCGAACGGAGGCTTCACATTAAACAGAGAGCCTTCGAAGATATCTCTAATGGAGGTCGTAAACGTTCTGCAGGGTGGAGTTTATTTGAATAAGTGCCTGGCGGATGACTACGTATGTGAGTTTGAATCCGAGTGTCAAGTCAATACTATATTAGCTCCTCTACAACAGCAGTTAGCCAATTACCTCGAGAACGTCACTATAGAGGAAATACTACAAAGCAAAAGCACGGAAACCAAGAAAGCCATTAATGAGAATTGATATTTAGCATAAGCTTGGCGACCCGGTAAATCCGTTGAGCTAAACAAGTTCGAATTATTGAGTAGGGCAAGACAGGATCGTCTGCTTAAGCAAATTGTGAACATCGTTGAAAAGTGAGGCGAGAGAGAGATGTTCAAAGAGACGTTCACATCGAACCGTCACCACGTACACCCCCCGTGATGAGAGAATTGGTACATCTTGACTGGTTAATATAGCGAAGCGTTGCGCTTCAAATTAAAATTCAGGCCTGACGGATTCATCTAATCAGCCCCCGCAGATTCAGAGCGGGGGCTTTTTCATCTCTACACGGAAACGTCAGACTTACAGGTAAGCGTTTCTTATTTCTTCATGGGAAAACCCCTCTCAGTGGGGTTCTGGGCTCACAGGTGCATAGGACATGCTGCACCGAAAAGGGGGCTAAGCCGGGCGGCCCAGAGCCCCTTTTCTGGAGGGGAGAAAACGAGGAAAAGAGGCGTGCCACACGGGTAAATGCATGACACGTCCAAAAGTGATTATCCTTGCCGGACCCATCGGCCTCAATGGCCCCTTTCTCCCCTTTTGCGTAGGTCTCAGGCAAGGTCCTATAACCTTCGTAAATTATACCACAGAATCCACCAAAGTCAAATCCGGCCCATTTCACGGGGGTCAAAATCGCCCAAAATCAAGCCTGGTGTTTGGCGAATGGCGATTGCTGTTGGGGGTTACCCCGCGCAAGGGGGGCATGGTGGGCTGTGTGGACAGCATCTTCTTTCCTATCCACCGTCACCCCGTCGTACATAGTCCGTGAGCCTTACCTCTAAGGAGTAAGGATATCTGCCTGAAAAGAAAACGTATATTCCCTGATTGACTTCATTTTGATTATCATATATAATGCTATGCGTTCTTGTGTGATAAGTGAGTGTGAGTGAGGCTTCGGCGGTAGCCGGGGTGTCAGGGTGCTGAAGAGAATGGAAAGGAGAAAAAATGAGGGAATTGATATTATCCTGCGCTGTGGCGGTTTTGGTCGCGGGTAGTCCGGTGTTTGCCAGCTTTTCGACGATCCAGGATGCGTCCAGTGGACGCGAAATCGATCTGTGGGAGGCTTTGGACCTTGTAGCGCCGACCCCGTTTGGGTTGAGCACAAGTTGGACGAGTACGGACTTTCTGAATTTGGGTGCCGGTGGGCGACGTCTTGATGACGACCTCGACCAGATGTGGAAGGGGGGTGATATTGATATAGCAATGGCGACTCTGTACTGGGGAGGGGCTGTTACTCCGCTTGACGATTTAAGGCAGTCGCTGGTTTATGACGACACGTCGCCGTTTGGAACGGGGTATACGTCAACGGGGGTTGATGACTTTATGGACAGCGCGACGCTTAGCGGAGTGGGTACGCCGTTTATCTGGGGGGACGACAGTTCCGGGGCACGGATGAATGCCTGGAGCCTGGAATCGCTGAACATGCCTACTGCGTGGGACGACGGGAGAGACGGCCAAGACCGTATGGTGAC
>JAGHBX010000131.1 GCA_021160785.1 Planctomycetota bacterium
ATCAGCGACAGGCCCTGGAGCGAATGACCGACATCATCGAATGGTGGATCGACAACCGCATGCGGCCAAACGGCGAGTTCGGCGGCGGCTGGGGCGACGACTGCGAGATGTGGCGGTGGCAGGTCCCGGTCCTGATCGGGTTTGACAACCCGAAAATATCCGACGCGCAGCAGCGATTCTCAAACGCGATGATGAACCAGGACCACATGAAGCGCGGCTATACCGATCGTATGACCGACGTCGAGCATACCGCAGAAGACTCAGCCGACGTGATTACCCCCATGATGCATCTGGACGCCGACAACGAGCTTTGGAAACGCCGCGCCCTGCGCCTCGTAGAACTGATGCAAACGCTCTGGACAGGCCGAAACGACAGAGGCGGGCTTCAGTTTAAGAGCACATATTTTACCGTCGACCGGGTCGATACCAATCCGCAGCGGGCCTGCGATACAGTCTATCATCCACGTGCGGTCCAGCCGGCATTGCTCTACTGGCAGCGAACAGGCGACGCCAGGCTGACAAAACTATTCTCGGCATGGATGGATACATGGGTCGAAGCAACCGCACGCACAGAACGCGGCAAACCCGCCGGCATCATTCCAAGCGCAATCCACTGGCCCGACGGAAACATCGGAGGAATCAGCGACGAATGGTGGAACCCGCGAAACCACGGCGAGTACACACTGTACCTCTGGCCCAGTGCAATGGACATGATGACCGACACGCTGCTCTTAACATGGCACATGACCGGCGACGACAAATACCTCGCGCCGCTTCGCTCGATGGCCCGCATCCAGCTAAAATACCTGAAAGACCCGCCGCAAACACCGCCCGCCGCCGGAACCGCTGCATGGTGCGTACAGGAAATGTCCAGCCTGTCGTCAACGCTCGCCAAGTACAGGTTCCTCACCGGCGCAGAAGAGTTCGACACACTCTTAGACAGACGCATGACCGCCTACATGCGATACCGGCGCAAGCACAATATCGACGCCCTCGCCGCCTCGCTAAAAGACACCGCCGACGCCCTGAGCATCAACTTCGAAGGCTACACAAGCGAGGTCCGCTACACCGACCGCGTCCTGCGATTCCCAAGGCTGTTCGACGGCAACGGCATCGTCGCCAAAACATCCGTCCCCATTGGCGAACCCGACACGTCCTTGCTCTATTCGACGGTAACCGGCGATCCGGGCAGCGCACTTTATTTCCCGCTCAACGCCGTGCGATGGCTAACGCCCAGCCGCAATATCGCCATCCTCGTAACCGAATCGCAAACCGAGCGATTCACCGCAAAACTATTCAATTTCGACACAACCGACCGTCCAATGTCCGCCCAACTCTACCTGCTGAAAGCCGGCAAGTACAAATTCCAACTGACCCGCGATGATTCAAAACAGAAAGCCCCCCCAAAAAAATCCCTAACCGTCAAAAGCCCGCGCACACAAATAGCATTCACACTACCCCCCCAAACACCATGCACACTAACAATCACCAGGTAGGGAAGTTCTTTTCTATGGAATCTAAAATATACAATATGAAATCTACAATCACTTGAGCTATTTGCGTATATAAGCGTCCGCGCCGCTTGTCTTGACGAATTCGAGTTTCTCATCCGCCGGGATGACGATGGCCTCGGTATTGTCTATGGATTCGATCAGTCCCAGGCCTTTGACCCGCCCCATTACACTTACCGACGTTGCCAGTGCGTCGGCGTCTATTGCCGTCGCCGCGATAACGGTGACGCTTGTCAATCCGATCGCGCTTGCGGTTGTCGCGGGGTCGATGATATGGCTGTATCGCTTGTCACCCACCACCACGAATCGCCGGTAATCGCCGCTGGTGGCGATAGCGGCATCGGACAGTGTGAGCACGAGAAGATAGCTGCTCTCACCCGACGGGTCCTCCAGCCCCACGCGCCAGATGTTGTTGAACTTGGGCGACACACCGAAACAGCAGATGTCCCCGCCGACATCGACCAGTCCGCCCGCGGCGCCGGCCTTTTTCATTTCCTCGATTGCCCGATCGATAGCATAGCCCTTGGCGATAGCTCCCAAGTCCAGCTTCATACCTTCAACCGCAAAATGCACCGTCTTGTTTTCCTCATCCAGGATGAGCTTTTCATAGCCCACCCTGGCCCTGGCTTCAGCGAGTTCCTCTTCGCCGGGTTTTTTGCCGTCCTTCGCCGTTCTTCGCCACAGTTCGACAACCGGACCAACGGTGATATCAAAGGCGCCTTGTGTTTTCCCGCTGTAATAAACCGAAGCCTTCAATACCTCGAAGAGTTCGTCGCTGACCTCTACCGGTCCGGCAAACGCATGCCGGTTGACCACCAACAACTCCGAATCGGCCTTGTAATCGCTCATCATCTCGTCAATCTCGACGAGCTTATCAAAAGCCGCCTCTATACTCGCCTTGATCGTCTCGTCATCTTCGGCCACCGCGGTAATGTTGGCAAACGTCCCCATCACAAGCCGACTGCCCCCGAACCCGGATTGCAGTTGGGGCTGATTCGGGTCCGCCGATTCGATCGTACGCAATGAGATCGTATATCCTTCTCGCTGTCCGTTCGAATTTCCTGACGTGCTGAAATGGCGGATAACCAGCGCAACAGCTATCATTATCGCAATGGAAACGGTCATCCGAAAAATCTTGTTAATCACACGCAAAACCTTTCAATCGCCAAAGAGACCTGATTCTAAATAATCGTCATAATTTATTCAACAAATCTTTCTATTGCCGTATAATACACCTATGAACAGCAAAGATATACAACTATTAAGCCGGCGTCTCGACAGCGAGTTTCTGCCCCGCGTGCGTCGGCCGGGCCGATATATCGGCGGCGAAGTCAACCAGACCAGGAAAGACCTCTCCGAATGCGATGTGAAGGTGGCGATTTGCTTTCCCGATGTGTATGAAATCGCGATGAGCCACACGGGTCTTGCGATCATCTACGAGGTCCTGAACCGCATCGAAGGTGTCGCAGCCGAACGCGTCTTCTGCCCCTGGACCGATGCCGAGCAGGTCCTCCGCGACAAGGGAATCCCGCTTTTTACGCTCGAATCCAAGGCCGCCGTGCGCGATTTCGACATCGTCGCCTTCAGTCTCAACAACGAACTTTGCTATACGAACATGCTCACCATGCTGGACCTGGCGGGTCTGGCTGTCAGATCGAGCGACCGCGCTGAAGACGACCCACTCATCATTGCCGGCGGACAGGTCTCAAACTCCTGCGAGCCCATCGCCGAATTTGTCGATATGTTCGTCCTCGGACACGGCGAAGAAGCAACCGTAAAACTGGTGGACCTGTTTCGGCAACAGAGGAACGCGAGCCGCTCGAAAAAAGACTTTCTCCTGGAAGCCGCAAAACGATTCAACTTCGTTTACGTTCCGTCGCTTTACACCTTTGAATATGAAGGCGACACAATAGCGGCTTTCAAAGCCTGCCAACCGAATCTGCCCACACGATTTGAAAATGCCGTCGTTGACGAGATGGACAGCTCACCGGTCCCGCTTAAACCCATAGTGCCTTTCGTCAAGGCGGTTCACGAACGCATCAGCATCGAAATCATGCGCGGCTGCCCCGGCCGATGCCGTTTCTGCCAGGCCGGCTTCTGTCGTCGCCCGATCCGATACCGCAGCGTCGACAGAATTCTCGAAATCGCAGAAGCCAACTATCTCGCCACAGGTTTTGACACCGTAAGTCTGCTCAGCCTCTCGACCGCCGACTACCCCGATCTCGAAGAACTCGTCGTCCGCCTGCAGGAATACTTCCAGCCCCATCATGTGGGAATCTCACTGCCCAGCCTCAAAGTCAAGCGGCAACTCCAACTCCTGCCGAAAATGGTTACCTCCGTTCGCAAGAGCGGACTGACCATCGCAGTCGAGGCAGCCGGCGAGAAACTCCGCAGAGTCATAAACAAACCAATCAGCGACGACGACCTCTTTGCCGGCGTCCGGGCCGCTTACGAGGCCGGATTCCAACGGCTCAAACTCTATTTCATGGTGGGCTTGCCCGGCGAGACAGAAGAAGATATCGCCCGGATTGCCGAGCTTTCGCACACGCTGGCGCGACTCAGAAAAAACGTCGACGGCAAAGTCGCACAAATCAACGTTGCGGTAAGCTGGCTGGTGCCCAAGCCACACACACCGTTCGGCTGGCTGGGCCAGAAAGACAGGGCGTATTTTGAAAACGCCAGGGATCTGATCCTCCGGCAAAAGCGAAAGCTAAACGCACGCTTCCTGCAGTTCAAGTTTCACAACATTGAAAGCAGCGTCCTCGAATCGGCAATCGCAAGGGGCGACCGCCGCATGGCGAACATCATCGAAACGGCATGGCGAAACGGCGCGAAATTCGACCTGTGGGATGAGTGCTTTGACTACCGCATCTGGACCGAGGCATTCGCCGCCAGCGACGCATGCGCCGGCGCCGCCGCACAAAAGAGTTTTGCCGCCGATGAAATCCTGCCATGGCAGCATCTGGGCGGCCCGGAAAAGGCATACCTTCGAAAACACTTCGCTAATGCGATCGAAGCGGCCGGTCAGTGATGATAGACGCTCTTCTTCAGACCCGGAGGCTGATGCAGGCCGCTACGTCCGTTGGTTTCTCTGAAATCGACAAGAATCCTCGCCGCCTCCGCCGGGTCGTCAACAACGGTGAAAACGTCAAGATCCTCGGGCGACACACAAGCATGTTCGCTTAACATGACATTCTTTATCCAGTCGAGAAGGCCCTGCCAAAACTCGCTGCCCATAAGAATGACCGGGAAATAGACCTGCTTGAGCGTCTGAATGAGCACTATCGACTCGAAAAACTCGTCCATCGTGCCGAATCCGCCCGGCATGACAACAAAGCCGTTGGCGTACTTGAGGAACATCACCTTGCGGCAGAAGAAATACCTGAAATGAAGCGACAGATTCTGGTACTCGTTGGGGTTCTGCTCAATGGGCAGCTCGATATTGAGCCCGATGCTGCGCCCGCCAGCCTCAAATGCACCCCGGTTGGCAGCTTCCATAATCCCGCCGCCGCCCCCGGTAATGACCGCAAAGCCGGCCTTGGCAATCTCGTACGAGGTTTTTCTCGCCAACTCGTAATACTTATCGCCCTCGGGGGTTCTTGCCGAGCCGAAAATCGATACGGCTGGCCCAACGGTGGCAAGTTCATCGAACCCCTCGACAAATTCCGCCATAATCCTGAATATCCGCCAAGGCTCTTCCGTTGACAGGTTTAATGCACTCATGAACTACCTCATTCAAAAATTCCCAGAATGTATACTGCTTACGATTGCCAATTCACGTTTGTGCGCGGGTAAGTACCTTACAACAGTAAATTAAAACCCCGCTCGCGGGAACCCCGGCGCGCCGGAACCCTAAAAATATATATCGGCCCAAACAGACCTCGGCATAAGCCAAATCACCACAGTTCGGGTTTGTTGGCCGCCGGACAGTGCGGCGCAATCGGACAATTCGGACAGCCCGGCTTGCGAGCCTTGCAGATATTCCGGCCGTGCCATATCAGCAGATGACTAAACAGCGACCAGCCGCCCAGCTTCCGCTTCGGCACAATCTCCATCAGGTCAAACTCCAGCTTCACCGGATCGGCGTTTTCCGACAACCCCAAACGACGGCTCAGGCGAATTACGTGCGTATCGCAAGTGATGCCCGGCGTATCAAACGCATTGCCGAGAATCACGTTCGCCGTCTTCCGCCCAACGCCCGGAAGCGATGTCAACTCTTCCATCGTACGCGGCACAACGCCATCGAATTCCTCCACTAACATGCGGCAACACTTCTGAATGTTGGTCGCCTTGTTCCGATAAAATCCCGTCGAACGAATCCCATCCTCTATCTGCGACCTTTTAGCCTCCATGAAGTCGCCCGGCCCCTTGTATTTCCTGAACAGTTCCTTCGTTACAATATTCACACGCACATCCGTGCACTGGGCGGACAGAATCGTCGCAATCAGCAACTCGAAGGCATTGTCATGATGCAGAGCGATCCTGGCGTCCGGGTAGGCCCTCTTTAATATCGGAAATATCTTTTGGATACGCTGCTTAGCCACCGCCGGGTCCACCTTTATCTTCTTTCGTCCGGTCATACTTACCTTCCTAAAGGGCATAATATGCTGCCTGTCAGTCTAATGCATCCTACACCCGCTTGCAAACAAAACCATACTGAATTAAAGACCCTTGGCGGGCTCCTGGCCCACCGGCAACGCCACGAAGTTTTCCTACATCCTCGCCCAACTTGTCATTCCCGCGAAGGTGCCGAATCCAGAATAAAACAGCCTCTGCCGAAGGCGGTTTCCTGTTTTTTCCGCACATACCTGAAATGTCACCTATTTTTCTGTTGCCTTTCTAAAAAGTCCCAATTAACATTCAGCTTTCTACCGGCATTGCCGAACTAATAAAGATAACTCGTGCCCGAACGATAAGCCGTATTCTGTGAGGTATTTATGGATTCTTTCAACCGCGCCAAACTCGCCGCAAACTTGTTCAGCAGGTATGAAGGCAATCCGATCCTGACCGCAAAGAACTGGCCTTATCCGATCAACTCCGTTTTCAACCCCGCCGCAATCAGGATCAATGGCGAGGTATTACTCCTCAATCGCGTCGAGGAGCTTCGGGGCTTTTCGCATCTAACCTGCGCCCGGAGCAAAGACGGCCTGACCGATTGGGTCATCGACGAAATGCCGACCATGAAAGCCGACTCCGGCAACAAGGAAGAGCGATGGGGTTTGGAGGACCCGCGTATCGTCTGGCTCGAAGAGCAAAAGCAGTTCGCCATTACATACGTGTCCTTCAGCGAGGGCGGGCCAATCGTCTCGCTGGCCATCACCCGCAATTTCAAAACATTCGCCCGCTTGGGCGGCATGCTCCCCCCCGAGGATAAAGACGCCTGCCTGTTCCCCAGGCGATTCAACGGAAGATTCGCACTCATCCACAGACCAATTGTACGCGGCGAAGCCCATATATGGCTCAGCCTTTCACCAGACCTCAAACACTGGGGCGACCACAGGGTCCTGCTCAAGACCAGGACCGCATTCTGGGACGGAGCGCGGATCGGACTGGCCTGCCAGCCAATAGAATTATCCGAAGGCTGGCTCATACTCTATCACGGCGTCCGCGTCACAACCGCCAGCCAGATATACCGCATAGGGATGGCCCTCCTGGACAAGAACGAACCCTGGCGAGTCCTGCGAAGAGGCGAGGAATGGGTACTTGGACCGAGAGAGGAATACGAACGTGTAGGCGATGTCAACGACGTTACATTCGTCACCGGCGGAGTCATCATGCCCGAAAACAATCAGCTTTACGTCTATTACGGCGCAGCAGACGACAAAGTGGCAGTAGCAATGGCCGACATGGACAGCATACACGAATACATAATGGCATGCCCCCAAGTAAACCAGTAGACCCGCCCCCAACCCAGCCTGCACTCCCATGCGTTCTATACAGACCGCTCAACTACGACCGCCAGACAAGCCTTCTTAAAACGGTACTGCGGACCCTGAGTTTGCTTAGTAAAACTTCGACATTCGATTCTGGTACCTTAAATTAACCCGATCGATCGAAGCGGCGGCGAAAGCAACGATCATCTTGATGTGTATGGTATCAGCCTTCGATCAGAGTGATGTCCTCAGTAGGCTTTTTGTATTTTTTCTTCACAATATACGATTTTGTATCGTCCACCATCTGCTGCGTGATGTTGTAATGATACTTTCGGTAATCATTCACCGTGATCTCTCCCACACGAAAGAAACCCCACTTGTCAAAAAAGTTCGTCAGATCCAGCTTCGCCACATCACAGCAGATCTTAACAAACTCAAACTGGTTACGAATCGAATCGTTCCCACGACCCGCATCCGGGCGGCGGCGCATCTGCTCCATCACGTCGGCATAAAAGTCGGGCCTGCCGTTTCTCGAGAAATAGAGATGAAGCTGCCAAAAAGGAACCAGGCGGTCGAATACATTCTTGTATTCCAAATAGGAAATCCTTGGTTCCGCTTCAATAATGTTCTTACGGGCTGAAGCATAATTCTTCTGGGCCTTGAGGCGACTCTTGTTGCCCATGCCGGTGACCGTATACATCGAGAAGATGTTGCAACTGACCTCCGTCATGCCCCCCCAGGTCATTTGCGGACGCATTTGCAACACGTGCCCCACCTCGTGGCTGAAACCCCAACATGGATCACCGGAAATCACTACCTTCGGATCGGCCACCTTGCGCATGGTCCCCTTGTTACCAAGGTACGCCACGCCATCGCCGTCGCGGAACATGTAGTAATTGAAGTTCACACGAGCCAGGATACGATTTTTGGGCACCTTCTTGTACTTCACCAACCCCATTAACGTGTAATGATGATTGAGCATCGCGTCGTAGTTATTGATCAACTCGGCGCCCTTGCCGCGGGTGTACACATTAAACCACTCCACCGGATAGGCGACCTGGATATGCTTGCCGCGTGCGTCCATGATGGGGCTCACCGCCTGATCCAACAGACGGTCCCAATCGGCATTCGTGTGCTTCGAGATGTCGAAGAATCCGTTTACCCTGCCCGTTGGAAAGTGAACGGACACCTTGGGCGCTTTTTCAGCATGGTCGTCAAAATAGCTCACATACACATTACCGCCCTTTTTGACGCTGATAACATTCACACCCTCTTCGAGCGCGATCCGCTGCTTATGCAGGCCCCATCCATTAGGATCTTTTGTTGGATTAATTCCTTTGGCCGGTTTGCGCATCCAGTCCGGAATCAGCAGCGAAAGCTTCTTGCCGGCGGTCTTGCCCACGAATACCGCGTGTTCACCCGGTTCCAGGCAAATGCCGGTGATGTTCTCATAACGGCTGAAGCCGTCGCCCAGCTTCAGGGTACGGCCCAATTCGCGGGGTGAAGGATACGCCTCGTAGCTGGCCGCTCGATATGTCTTGTCATATGTTCCGCTTAGCATCTGGGCAGCCACCGTCTTGAGCATATCACTCTTGAAATCCTCCAGATCCTTCAACTTCACGCTCGTCTTCAACTTACTGCAACTGGTATCGCTAAAGAACGTCATGTCGGCCTTCAGCGACGCTATATCGTTTGTGGCAATACGAGGAGTCGACTCGACCGTGGCGGGACTGTTCGCCGGAGGCACAGTCTTCTTCTGCAATGCCGCCGACGAGATGGTGGCCGGCACAAACAATATCATCAAAAAAGAAATGTGTCTTACACCAGTTCTGGTAATCATCTTGTATCTCCTTCTTTAGTTTTTGTTTCTCTAACGCAATCTTGAGTCATGCATTCGAAATCTCAAGGAATAGTCAGACCGCTTGTCACACTCACAGTTTACAGTGCAATTCGTTTTGAATCCACTGAACTGATATTATCGAACATAATGACTTGGAATGCAACCCCATTGCGTGCTGATAAAGGGGTAAATTTAAGGTGTCAGTAACGAATGGCGGTTCCTTAAGCAATAATGCCTGTATGGGTAGCTCTCGGTGTCCTCGGTGGCAAAAAAACTGCGCCAATCATCCTTGTGAGCGAAGTTTTCGTAACGAACATACTTGCCCGCCAATCCGGCTGCATGTATAATCAGCGTGTTCGAGGCAAGGCGGTCTCTGTTTGACACACAGCGGACCGATCGTGGGCATTTGGAAAGGAGTTGAGTATGCTCGTTTACTTCACCCTTATTATGTTGGGCGTCTTGCCAAACCAGGCCCAATTCACCAATGACAAGGCCTCTGTCGTCGTGAACGTTTCCTCAAATATCTACACGTACACTGTCTCCAATAACACCACTGACCCTGTCGTCGGATTTGAAATCGCCGAGCACGCCTGCTACAACTTCAAGACGCCCGAAAGATGGGAAAGCGACACATCGGGGGGCACGTTCAAATGCTGGACAGAGGACTCCTTCTTCGCAATCACCCCGAACAAGGCCGGCAAGTTTTCTCTCCGCGTCAGCAGTAACGGGGCGGTGCTCGGGACGGCAACGGTCCGGCTGAAATTTCAATCCGGCGCCGCCGCGAGTATTCCCGGTGTCTGGGCGCCGGTCCGCGAACCGGAAACCAGCGCTATTTTTGTCGCAGCCGCCATGCTTGTTATCATCGCCGCCCATATCCTGATACTCACTCTGAGAGACCGCCGAAACCGCAAATGTTAACGACGGCCTAATTGACCGGTATCCGGCAGATACTGGTCCAGCAGAACCGGCGTCGATTCGGCAAGCAGTTGCCTGGCGATCTCGGTCGCCTTGCTCGGGTCGCCGTCTTTCGGATAAGTCGCACTGGCTTCAATCTTTGCAAAGTAACAATATTTGTTCCCGGGCATACCGAGCACCCATCTGACCTGCTCACGTGTTCTGCGGAACTTGCCCTCCACAACAAAGAAGAATATCACGATTCGGTTTCCAGTCCCGACCTTGAGGTCCACCAGCGTCGCTTGGACCGGAGTCTGTTGGGACGAGATGCCCGGTAGATCAAGCTGTATGGCAGTCTTCGCCTTGACAATGGCGCCGGCCTGGCGATAACACACATCCGGCGTGTGCGCAACTTTGTCGCGTGGATCGCTGTAGTACATAGCCGTCAGATAAGCCGTTTTCAGGCCTTCGGACGGATACTTTCTGGCCAGCATCACTATCACATATTCTTCAGTTCCTATCTCATCGGCAGTTTCCTCCGTGCGCAGCTTCCACTCTTTTTGGAAACCCGCAAGATTTGTTGTATCGAACTTTCTCAGCGAACGTTTCATCCCGATCGTTTCCTTGGCATAATACTTGCTCAGCATAGCCATTCCGGGCCGCAACCCCAACGCCGCCGCCGCAAGAATCACCGCCGACAGAACGAATCGCACCGACAACAGTCCACGCCGAACATCACTCTTACCGCTTTCTTTATGCATCGGTTACATCCTCCGCAAGACAGATCTGTTCCTGTTCAACCTCCGTAAAAAGGTTCACCTTAAACGAACTGACGATCGCAAACAGACCGTAGGCAACAAGCAGCGAGCCAACGGCCGATACATTCCTGGCGACAGAACTCGTCGGCGCCGGGCGTGCGTAAATGGCGATCAGCCCCCAGAACACCAACTGGACAAGATTTGCAAACAAAACAACAGGTCCCGCTGCGGCCGCAATCACAACAAGCCGTCCAGGCGACCTTTTCCTGCAAAACGCAACAAATACGCCGATCGAAGCAAAAACGAGTAATAGCTTAGCTCCACGATTCGATTCGCCAAGCGCCACAACGCCCCTGCCGGCATCCGAATAGAAAAACAGATCCACGCCCTCTTGCGTGATGCTAACTCCGGGCAACTGGTCCAGGATTCCTTTAGCGGCGCTGATAGTATAGGTCTCCGGATGAATAATCAGAGTCACATACAG
>JAGHBX010000014.1 GCA_021160785.1 Planctomycetota bacterium
GCCCCGGATTACTTCGGCGGTTTTGGCGGGACCAATCCCCCTGAGATAATCTGGGACTTGACCGGGGGCGGCGACACACCTGTCGGTACGCTCATAATCTGGCAGTACCAGAACGATGGTGGCGGGAACAACCAGGTCGGTAACCACGCCCGCACGATTGAGCTGCAATTCAACACCGAAGCCCAGGGATCAGACACCTTCGCCGGTCCGATCGCGACCGTAATGGCCCTGCCTACTCTTACCGGTGACGACAACGTGGCGCAGCCGCTTGCTTTGCCCGGAGGAGAGTACCGCTACGTAAGTATGAAGATAACCGATAACCATGCAGGCGACCCTGACGGCGTAGGCGTACATGCAACAATCGGTGGCGATCGCGTGGGTCTTGGCGAGGTTCGTTTTGCCACTGAGACGTACCTGACGGAAGAGAATTTTTCCAAGGCTTTGAATCCGCAAGTTGAACAGACCGACAGCGCTGTCCCTGCCGATGTGGATGTTACGTTGAGTTGGGACACCGGCTTGATCTACAACCCCGAAGACGCCAACGAGGTTATCGCCGACCCTTCAATCGTAAAGCACGCCATTTTCATGAGCAACGGGAGCCTTACAGACCCGAATCTTTACTTTGTCGACGAGATAGATGCGTCGGGGAGCGGGGCATCTTACGGTCCGATTGCTCTGTCAAGGAGCAGGACCTTTTATTGGCGTATAGATGAAGTGACCGACACAAACAGTATCGGCGGCGATGTATGGTCTTTTGTGACGATGACTGCCGATCCGACGATCGTTTCCGGCCCTGCCGATCAATATATAAATGTCGGCGACACCGCGATGTTTGGTGTGGAAGCTACCAACCCGTTTACAGACGACAGCAGCGGATTGAGCTATGAATGGCACCGCGTCGATGACTCCGGGGATGCAATTGTCGGCGGCGACTCTCCGACGTATACGACTCCGGAACAGACGACTGATAACAGCGACGACGGTTATTACTGTGTTGTGTCTATTGTGGTGCCTGATGTTGATGCTTCTGCAGTTACCGATATGGCGTATGTGGTTATCAAGCAGAGGATTGCTTACTGGCCTTTCGATGGGACGTATGAGAATATTGACGATGCTTCCGGTCTGACGGACGGAGTACCCGTTGGCGATCCCAACTTTGCCGAAGGCCTGGTCAACGCCGGACAGGCTCTGACACTTGACGGGACGGACGGCTACGTCTCTGTCGAAAACGATGCGCTGGACTGGAGCGCCACGGGAAGTTTCTCGATCAGCCTCTGGACCAACGTCAATGTTGGTAGTGGGGGCCATCGTGCGGCCATCAGTAACCGTTACGACCCGGCGGCGGAAGGCTATCCAAAATATGGATTTATCCTGTACGCCCAGCCCGGTAATACGTGGGGATTTTGGACCGGTGTACAAGGTAGCTGGGCTGGTCCCGGCGGCGTACCTTTTGTCAGCGGGGAATGGATTCATCTGGCTATCACGTTTGAGCCGACCGGCAGTTCCGGCGAAAATCTCGTGGGAACTTCAACTTTGTATGTCAACGGCGTACAATCCCGCCAGATAGAAGGAGATTTGTACAAGCCTCAACTGCCCGGCCAAAGCGACTTGTTTATTGGCGCAGGTCAGAATGAGGATCCGGCCAATTTCTTCTTCAACGGCCTGATTGACGACGTGCGTGCCTACAACTACGCGATTACCCACGAGAAGGTGGCTACATTGTACACCGATGTGGTCGGTCCGGCGTGTATTTTCGGGAATCCCGCGGCTGACGTTACCGGACCGGAAGGAATACCGGATTGTGCCGTTGATTTCTTTGACTTTGCTGAGTTTGCAGCGCAATGGCTCGAGCACGGTTTCTTCCCGTACCGTCCGGGTGAGATAGATTAGTATGCTGGATTTTTGGATTGTTCCGAATGTTATGTAATCACGTTCGGACATGAGGCAGCATGGAGGCAGGCGGAGCCTGTGTGGATTTTACGCGCAGGTTCTGCCTGTTCTTTAATTTGTATTTTCGAATAAGTCACAAAAGAACTTAGTGGCGGCAACATTGAAAGCGAAGTGCTTATGCGTGGGTGGTGTTCAAGGCGATTATATCATTTGGCTTTATTATTCCTGACAGTGCCGGTAGTTTGCTGTTGTCATGCCCGGGCGGAGTTGATCAGCGCTGAAGGCAATGTTACGCTCATCAGCGGATCGTTTTACTACCCTGTGTCATGTGCAAGTGACGGCAACATTCTTTCACGCTGGGCAACGGATTCGCCGGGCGGATATCAGTCTGATTACTTCGAAAGTGGTCCGGTTCCGGTTCTCGTTCTGGATTTGGGCGTCGACGTTACCATAAGCCGGGTCGCATTCCGGGGGTTCGGAACAAATGGGCCCAGCAATAACTCTGCAAGCATGTTCTCGCTGCGTTTTGCAACAGAAGCCCAGGGCCCGGATGATATGGGCGGCTCGATTCTCTATGCTCCGGTGTTCTACCCTGCCAATCTTGACCAGAGCGTGCAGCAGGACTTCGATTTTAGCCAACTTGTCACGGCAAGGTATGTCGAGGTTGCCGTTGGTGACAATTACTTCGATCCAACTCAACCGTTCCTCGGCGGTGATCGAGTGGGCCTTTCCGAGATTCAGTTTGAAAAGACATCGGTGAACAGGGCGTCGGACCCTGAACCGGTAAACGGCGTAAAAGAGGTGGGGACAAATCTTATCCTCCGGTGGAAAACTGCCGTAGTGCCGGATCCGGCAGGTGAACAACCCACAATACCGAATCCTGATATAATCAAGCATCTGGTTTACCTCAGCCACGGGGGCGTCGAGGACCGGGAAGTGTTCTTCGTCGACGAGGTCGGCGCGGGTGAGCCCGTTAGCGAGTGGGCTCAGTTTGGCCCTGTGCCTTTGCATGATAAAACGACATATTACTGGCGGATCGACGAGTACATAAGCCAGACAGAGACACTTACCGGGGAGATTTGGTCGTTTACCACCAAGGCGGATCCTGCGCCGTGTATAGAAACCGATCTAAATGACGACTGCCGTGTGGATGCGGCGGATCTCCTGATCTTCGCCGACCAGTGGCTGGCGGATATGTTCAGCCCCGCAGACTTTGTCGATCGGGACGGGGTAAACCTGACCGACTTTGCGTTGCTGTCCTCACAATGGGGCAGCGCCGGCGCCAGACTCGTAATCAACGAATTCATGGCCAGCAACGACGGCTTCACGCTGGATGAGGACGGTATGACATCCGACTGGGTCGAAATATACAATCCAACCTCCACCACAATTAATCTTGACGGATGGTATCTCACAGATGATGTTAGAGACCTCGAAAAGTGGCGTTTCCCCGACGTTTCCATTGGGTCCGAAGAATATCGCATTGTTTTTGCTTCCGGCAGAGACCGCGCCCAGGCAGGTTCCGAGTTACACACCAATTTCGTTTTGGATATCAAGGGTGAGTATCTGGCTTTGGTCCGGCCGGACGGTGAGACGGTCGAACACGCCTGGTCGATGGTCCCCAGGCAGTATGAAGATGTTTCTTTCGGATTGGCGACGCACCCGGGACGCGACAAGCCCGAAGGCTGCTATTTTCTCACACCTACTCTGCGAGCGGCAAACAGTGCGCCATATCCGAACACCGGACCGAAAATCACGGATGTATCGCACTATCCGGCACGACCGCTTCCCGGTGAAGATATCACGGTTACGGCGACAATAGCCCAAGTGGACGGCCCGGTTTCCTCTGTAACGCTGACCTGGCGGGTAATGTTTGGCAATGACCAGAGCGCTGCGATGCATGATGACGGGCTTCACGGAGACGGCCAGGCCGACGATGGCGTGTACGGGTATATAATCCCGTCAGGCGTTGCCGGGGCCGGACAGATGCTGCGCTATTACATCGAGACCGCCGATACCTCGGGTAACGAGAATCGTTTGCCACTGCCTTTGGATCTAACCGGCGTCAATCAATCGCCCCGCTATTTCGGAACGGTCATTGCCGATCCTTCGGTGCAAAGCCAACTGTCTGTGATGGAGTGGTTCACCACAAGCAAGAGCGCCTCGCACAGCCGCACGGGAACACGAGCCTGCGTATACTACCAGGGCCGGTTCTATGACAACATTTACGTGAGGAAGAGGGGCCAGGCAACCAACGCATACTCCCAGAAATTCAATTTCAACAAAGGGTCTGACTTCTATGTAAATGACAGACTTGACAATGTGGGTGAAATAAACATGAACGCCCAGGGCGCCGATCCCGCTTATATCCGACAGACCCTGGCATTCGATACGCATAAATGGTGCGGTACACCTTCCTGTGAATCATTTCTCGTACTCATGCAACTCAACAGCGGATTTGATCGGGTCGGCGTATTGATCGAGCAGGTCGACGAAGACTTTCTCCAACGCCACGGTCGAGACCCGGACGGCGCCCTGTACAAGTTTATCCAGCGAAGTGGAGAGACTGAGGCTCAGGCGGATCCCATACATTACCCGTATCTGCCGCACACACCGTGCTTTTCGGATACCGACAACGGTATTGAAAAGAAGATACGGCAGTGGGAGGATTTCTCGGATCTTCAGGCCGTTGTCGACGGCCTTATGGCGCCGACCGAATTGCAGCGTCAACGGTACGTGTTTGACAACTTCAATCTGCCGGAAATGATGAATTACCTGACGGCCCGCGCCATCTCCAACGACTGCGACGATACGCGCAAGAACTTCTATTTCTATCGTGACACCAACGGCACGGGCGAGTGGGAAATCTACCCGTGGGACAACGATTTCACTTTCGGAATCACCGGAGATGGCGGAACTTACAGGGATCATCCGTTTTTCGGCGACGAGGAACATCTAAAACCCAGCACCAAACAGTGGAACGTGTATTTCGATGTCATGTTCAAGCTCCCACAAACACGCCAGATGTACCTGCGGCGACTTCGCACCATGATGGACGAGTTACTCCAGCCGCCGGACACGCCAACAGACCAGTTAAAGTATGAAGCTATATGCGATGCGATGGGCGAACCCCTGTACCCTCATATAAGCGTGTCAGTTTCAAGCGTGAAAAGCTTTTTCCCAAATCGAAGGAATGAACTCTATGTCAAATACGGGCCTGGGGGCACAGAGCCCCTCATACCGCAGGCACAGGATGGGGGAACGGAGATTGTCGTAACGTCTACGATAATTTCGGGTAATCCCGGCGAAACGACGGCCTATTATTACATTCCTTCCGACGCCTCTCTGGGGACGCAATGGACGAAAACGGACTTTGAGCACAACTGGCCCAGCGGCTACACTGGTATCGGTTACGAAAGACATCCGGGCGACAGCGTAAATTTCACTTCGCTTATCAAGACGGACGTCAACGATATGATGGCCGGCAGGACTTCCATATATGTTCGAATCCCGTTTGAGATCGACGATCCCGCGGCGTTTGACTCCCTGATACTCAGAATGAAGTATGAC
>JAGHBX010000587.1 GCA_021160785.1 Planctomycetota bacterium
ACTATTCACCATTCACTGCTCACCATTCACTATTTTACGAAACGAACCCAATTTCCACCCCAACCGCCTGGCCCAAGACCAAAATGCGCAAAACGAACCCAATTGCACACGCAATATACACTATACAATATACAATATACGATCTCTTGGCCCAATTTGCCCCCGCAATCTACAATATGCAATATACAATATACAGTCCCTCCCCCCCGGTTGAACAAAAAAATGCACATTTGGCGAAATTTCCTGTGGACAACCGCGGCTAACCGTAGTATTATACGTAGCTCATTGGAAGTCGATAAGAATAATGAAAAGCGAGGTAATCGATTATGGCGCATAAAAAAGGACAAGGCTCGTCGCGTAACGGCAGAGACAGCAACCCGCAATACCTGGGCGTAAAGCTCTATGGCGGGCAAACCGCCCGCGCCGGCTCAATTATCGTGCGTCAACGGGGCACGAAATGGCACCCCGGCTTCAACGTCGGGTTGGGCAAGGATTACACACTGTTTGCATTGAAGGACGGAACCGTCCAGTTCAAGGGCAAGAAAGTACACATCGTTGTCTGACGCCTCTTGAACCGATTCGACCTACGGGCCGTGTTAAAGCGGCCTTTCTTATGCGCCGCAGATTGGTGTGCCGCCGGCAAGCCCTAAAGTTGGCATTGCGGTCGGGTCGATACAGGAAGGAGGGCAACGTTTCGATGCGGGCCCAAATCTGTGCTGAGCAGGCTGATCCTGCGCCGAAAGGATATATGAATATGAAAAAGATACGCGTTTGTTTTCTGATTCTCGCCGCGGCGATAACACTTATCGGCTGCAGAAAGAGTCAACCGAACGCATCTGAGCAAACCGCCCGGACGCCCAAAACCGAAAACAAGACCCCCGCGCAACCGGGTGGGGCAATTGACCTGAAGGTTCTCTATGCCGGACGGCCCGGATCGGACAGAGAGAAGGATTTTGTCGCTTTCCTGTCGAAGCATTTTACGCAGGTAACGACCGGCGACCTGGCTGAGCTCAACGACGCCGGCGCCGAGGCGTTTGACGTGGTAATCTTCGATTATGACGGGAAAAGTTCTGATGCGCCTATGCCGGACATATCGGACGACTATTCAGCGCCGACAATTACATTGGGCGTTGTGGGCGCCAATATCTCCAGCGAACTCGGACTTGCGACGGGGTATATGTGACGCTGCATGTCTGATGCGGCCCATGTTGGGTCGTTCGAGCACGACGTGTACCGCAAGCCATTTGCGGTTAGGCCGCCAACCGAATTATGGGACAGGCCCTCCAATTACCGCAACTATGAAGGCGGCGATAAGCTGCCCAAAAAGATGAATGTCTGGCTGGTGCAGAAGACCGGCCAGAAGGCGGCATCGGTGGTTTCCAGTTCGAGCGGTTTTGAGGATGGCGACGATACCGAGATCATCGCATTGGGCTACAACGTCGGCAAATACTACGGCGCCGTGGGCATCGGCAGGGACGGCAATTTCCTGCAGTGGGGTTATCACGCCCCGCCCTCGCAAATGACCGACGCCGGCAGGAAGCTGTTCGTCAACTGCATAAAGTACATAAGCAGGTTTTAGACCTTATAGTTGCCAAAGGGATGCTCAAACATGATCACAACAGTCGTATTTGATATGGACGACACACTCTACGATGAGGCCGATTTTTGCCGCAGCGGCTTTGACGCCGTCGCCGCATTCCTTGCAAACGTCCCCAATCTGACGGCCTCGCCCGCCGAAACACAGATACGCGATGCATTCGGCGCCCAGTTTGACGCCGGCAACCGCACAGCCGTCTTCAACACCGCCCTCGATGAGCTTGGCATCGCATACACACCGGAGACCATCAAACACCTCGTTCGCGTCTACCGTGAGCATACGCCCGAAATAACACTGCCGGCGGAAAGCAAAGACGTTCTCGAACTGCTGTACGGCCAATACGTCCTGGCCCTTTTGACCGACGGCTTTTTGCCCACCCAGAAGCTCAAAGCCAGCGCTTTGGGGCTTCAACGGTACTTTCAGGTCATTATCTACACCGAAGAATTGGGCAGGGAATGCTGGAAGCCCTCTACAAAAGGGTTCAAGCATCTCCTGAAACAACTCCACGAAAAAGCTGCAAACTGCGTTTACGTTGCCGATAACGCCCAAAAGGATTTTATCGGGCCTAAACAACTCGGCATGAACACGATACAGTTGATTCGTCCCAATCGCATTCACGACGCCCCGCCCGCCGACGCCGATGCCGCACCCGACCAGATTATCGCCTCAATAACCCAACTGCCGCACGCCTTGAAGCACATTGGGCAGCCTTAGAAGACTTTTTTCTAATCCAAACAGTCAAAAACGCCTCCCGGAACCGTTTTTCTATTGACGAATCGACCGTTTTATGGCATACTAAAGTATCGTGCTCATCCCTACGACGGGAAAAGCAGTCTATAAATACGGCGCGTCTCTATCTGTTTTGTTAAGGAGTTATACAATGCCGCCGGGCAAACAATCGCAAAGCAACGCCATGCTGTACACGGTAATAATATTTGTTGCTCTTTTTATAATCGCAACGACCTGTGCAGTAATATTTTACGTTAAGGCCGAAGACTACAAAACCCAGATGGACGCCGATAAGGCCAACCTCGACAAAATCGCCACCTCGACTGAACGGGCCAGCCTGCCCAAAATCGTCGGCACACCCAAGCAGGGCATGAGCATGCTCAAAACCATGGATGAGTTCCTCGGCGAAATGGTCGGCGCCATTACCGGTGAAGCCGGAGCAGACGTCCCGGCTTCGGTAAAGATTAATGAAGCCAACATAAGGATCAACGGGGCAGTCGAAAGCCTGTTCAACGACGGTCTTATCTCCAGCAAAGAGAACGTTAACCTCATAGGGCTCGTGGGACAACTAAAAGCCGAACTAGACAGAGCTACCGCCGGCAGCCGTCAACTCGATCAGCGATATCAGAAACTGCAGGACGATTTCAATGCCGCCGAGCAGGAGAGCCGCTTCAAGGAGCAGCAGCTCATCGCCGAAACAAAACGCTTCCAGGCCCTTGCCGATGAAGCTCAGGCAAAGTTCGACGAACAGAGAAAGATCATGGATAAATCCACCGACGAGCAGGTTCAGATATACAGAGACAAGCTCGAAATCGAACAGGGCAAGGTTAAGGAAAGAGCCCTGGAACTGCTCACTACACAGGAAGAACTTGCCGTCGCCCAAAAGGATCTCGCCGAAGCTGTTGCAAAACTCGAAAATCTCGGCCGAAATCCCTCGATCGAGGTCGCCGCATACAAACCCGACGCCCGGATTGTCAGTATCGACAGCCAGAACAAAGTCGTCTATCTTGACATCGGCAGGAAAGATCACGTCTACAGAGGCCTGACCTTTTCGGTGTACGACAAAAACGCTCCTATTCCGGCAGACGGCAAGGGCAAGGCCGAAATCGAAATCTACCAGGTTGAAGACAACGTCTCGGCGGCGAAGATCAACGATTCTTCCCGCAAGAATCCTATCGTCCCGGAGGATATCGTCGCCAACCTCATCTGGGACAACAAGACGAGCAACCGCTTTATCGTAGCAGGTAATTTCGACATCGACGGCAACGGTGCGATTGACTCCGACGGGCTCGACAAGATCGTTCGACTCGTTCGACGCTGGGGAGGACGAATCGTAGACGAAGTCACGATTGAAACCGACTTTGTCGTTCTGGGCACGAGGCCGACTTCGCTGCCCAGGCCCACAACCGAACAAATCGAAATCGACCCGACCGTCGAGCAGAAGTATGAGGCGTCCCTGGAATCAGGCAGGCAATACGACAGGATTGGCGCGCAGGCGGAAACGCTTTCGGTGCCCGTGATCAACCAGCAGAAGTTCCTGTACCTGACCGGCTACCAGTCCCTGGCAAGCAAGAGCACGCCTTTCTAAGCGAAACGGCGGGGCAAGCTCCGCCTACATTGAGTGAGAAATGCCGGACAATGCCGCTTTAAGATCCATGTATTGATAGGGCATGTCGGATTGTTCGCAGATGGATTTTAGCTTTGAGATCGCTGCTTCACTGAGGCGGTTTTGCACGTCGACATCGCCTGTGCAGCAGAAGATTCGGCACGCGGCGAATCGATAGGGGTGGATCGAACAGACGTCTTTGATATTATAGGGGCACAGACCCGCCGGCATCGGCTTGACAGAGCTGGACGGAATGTGGAAGGCGAAGTAAACAAGTTCGGGCGTGGTGACGAAGAGACGATGATCGTAACTGTCGAAGTCGCAGCATTTTCCGCAGACCTTACAGGCCAAGTCAGTTTCCGCCACGCGCGAGTCGATGAAGGTGTAAACTTCGGCGACGGCGCCGACTATATGATGCCGACTGTCAATCGCCATCGTCCCACCATTTTCTCTGTCTGCGTATCCGCTCTATTTCTTCAAAGCTGTAGAATCTGCCGCGATTTATGCCGGGGCACTTGGCGCCCGCCATATTCCAGTCGCCGGGGCTTGCCAGGTTATACGACCAGAAGGGCCACGTCCTGCACTGATTGGGCCGAACCGGATAAATCGCACAACCCCTGCCGGATTTGGTCTTTGTCAGAAACATACAGTCATTTGTGCGCGGCTCCTCGATAATGGTTGACCGCGTCCCGATGCGAATGACATACGACTTCCGCAGATCGTCAGCCGTCATATCCAGATGCTCGGCAAGCATCTCGATCTCGGGCTTCGTAATCCATATATAACCCTCCCCGGGCCCGGCGCAGCACCCGCCGCACTGCCGGCATTCAAAGTGCAGCCCGCCTGCGTACCATTTTGTTTTCGTCTTTGACATACTCACTTAAGACCCTACTCGCGGGAATCCCGGCGCGCCGGGACCCTGAAGGGTATCCATTATTCCAATCGTATTCTCGCATATCTGAGATTCGGGTTGTCATCGGCTATGCCGAACAGGTCTATCGTATCACATGGTTTGGAGCCCCCGCGCGGCGTATTTGTGAAGAATGTACGGAACGGGTGTTTTAAGTTAATCCTGTGAAATTCAAGAGTGCGGCCTTGTTTATCGAGCCTCGCTAAAAAATTGCCAAATGTGTCCCGCTGATCTCGTTTCATTGTTCCCGCAGCGATAACATAGAGATCCCCTTGAGAATCTACGTAAAATCGAGCGTAAGACGGCTCCAGTCCCTTCTTGCCCTCCGGGGGAGTTTCAGCGAGAGTCCTGTGCGAAAAGACTTTTCCCTCTTTGATGACCATGTACTCCAGATGTATAGTCATTGGTTGGCCGGGAAAGTATTTGTCCCTGAGAAAGGCGTACTGATGCGGTCTCTTCAGATATAGAACATGAACGACCCCGGACTCATCTACATACAAATCGAGGTTTGTTATATGCCCGCCCGTCTTTTCGACAGAATCAATCTCAACGGATTCCTTGAAAGGGACATGCTCGATATCGGGAGTGTATGCGTAAAACAGTCTGCGAAAAACGTAATCCCAGGCGCGATTGAGTTTCTCTAATTTGAGTTTTCTCCAATCTTCGTTGGGTTCGACAATATCGCCAATTGCCAGGATGTGAGCAGACTTGTTTTTCAGGGCGACTTGCGGATAGCAGGCTCTAACTGCAAATGTGATCTTGCCCTTCTGTCGCCATTTGGAATTACGGTCTCTGTAGGATACGAATTGTTCACTTGTCTTGGCATTGATGTTGACCAAAAGCAGTTCGTTGTTCGCACCGTCGGCGGAAAACCCGCGATAGGAGTGATCGGTGAAGTATGCACCTTCGGCCCAGACAGGTTTGTTTACTTTGAATTGTCCGGTGAGATCACCGGCTTCAAACTCCAGAATCTGAGGGATACAGGGGCCGTATTTGGTTCCGGGTGGTTCAGTAGATGGATTTACCGACAGGAATACTGTGCCGTTCTGAAATGCGCCTATCGGACAAGGCTCACGCTGCCTGAACTGTTGTTCGTGCTGGGCAATCTTCCACGATTGTTCATTCGATCTATGCCAAAGCTGCCATCGCGTATTGCATAAAAGCGGGACATCATTACCGGTCTCAATGACAGACAGGTAGACGTCGTCTCCGATTCTCGCTATCACGGTCGATCCATAACACCACAAAGGCCCCGCCCCGTTGCCGGCGGATGTGTATCTGGTAACGACTTCCTCAATCTCCAGAACGGGCTCCTTCGCCGAAGCACCGGCTCCGATTACAATAACAATGGCCAACAGGATTGCTGGTATTGCTCTCACCAATTTTCTTTCTTTATGCATCACCATTTCAGTACGGCGCCGGTATCGGCGGATGTTGCCATTGAGGCGTATTTCGCCAGGCAGCCTTTTGTGATGCTTGGCGGTCTTGGCTGCCACTGTTTCTTTCGCGCGGCGAGTTTGTCGTCGGAGAGTTTGACATTAATTTTGTTGTTAGGGATGTCGATTTCGATGACGTCGCCTTCTTTGATCAATCCGATGGGACCGCCGACCGCTGCTTCGGGGCTGACGTGGCCGATGCATGCCCCGTGAGTGCCGCCGCTGAAACGGCCATCGGTGATAAGTGCGACGGATTCGCCTAAGCCCGCCCCCATGATATAACTGGTCGGCGAGAGCATCTCCTGCATTCCCGGACCGCCCTTGGGCCCTTCGTAACGGATGACCACGACATCGCCTGCCTTGACTTTGCCCGCCAGGATACCGTCGCACGAATCTTCCTGGCTCTCGAATATCACGGCCGGGCCGGTATGAGTCAGCATCGAGGGCGCGACGCCTGCACTTTTGACTACACAGCCGTCGGGGGCGAGATTGCCTCGCAGGATCGCTAATCCGCCCGTGGTGCTGTAAGGATTCTTCAGCGTGCGAATGCAGTCGGTCTTGATCGAGGCATCGGCAATATTTTCACCCAATGTCCTGCCCGTAACCGTCATGCAGTCCGTATTCAACAAACCGTCGATCTTGCTGATCTCGTGCATGATCGCGCTGATTCCGCCCGCGGCGTCAACATCTTCCATGTGCCACGAACTCGACGGCGAAACCTTGCAGATGTTCGGACACCTGCCCGAAATCGCGTTTATCCGCTCCAGGTCGTATCTAACGCCTGCCTCATTAGCAACGGCCAGGGCATGAAGGACCGTATTCGTCGAGCCGCCCATCGCCATATCCACCGTAAAGGCGTTATCAACCGACTTTTCATTGACAATATCCAGCGGTTTGATGTCCTTTTTGATCAGTTCGACGATCTGTTTCCCCGCCGATTTGTAAAGGTCCTGACGCCGGGGGTCCGTCGCCAGAATCGTCCCGTTTCCCGGAAGGGCCATCCCGATCGCCTCACACAGGC
>JAGHBX010000407.1 GCA_021160785.1 Planctomycetota bacterium
GCTTAGCGGCGTGAAGGCGAGATATTATCGATGACACAATGAAGGGCGGTTTATCATGGCGGAAAAACGAGGGATAACACGAAGGAGATTTCTGGGAAAAAGCGCTGTCGGGATCGGTGCGGCCTCGGCGATGGGGATGCTTTCGTCGTGTAAGAGGAAGGTGGCGGATGTCGAACAGGCGGCGATGCCGAAGCGTGTGTTGGGCGAGACGGGGCTGGAGGTGTCGGTGCTGTCGTTCGGCGGCGGTTCGCAGTTTTTGAAGAACCCCGACGGCGAGTGGGAGCCTATGCTCGAGCGGGCTGTTGAATTGGGGATTAACTATTTCGATACGTCGTCGGGTTATCAGTGGGGCGCGTCGATGACCGGTGAAGAGCGATTCGGAGAGATTTTGCCTGGCGTGCGCGACAAGATTATTCTGTCGTCGAAGTTCGAGGCCCGCGAGGTTGACGCCTGTCTCAAGGAAATCGAGACCAGCCTGAAACGGCTCAAAACCGATCATCTCGATATCCTGATGGTTCACAGCATAGAGGCCGACGAGGATATCGCCGCTTTCGAGAAGGGCATGTATAAGGAGATGGTGCGGCTCAAGGAAGAGGGGGTTGCGCGGTTTATCGGTTTTTCGAGTATGAATAGTTCGGCGAAGTCGAAGGAGCTGATAGAAAAGCTCCCGGTCGACGCGGCGATTCTGGCGATGAACCCCACGAAGTACGGGGATTTTGCCGATGTTGCGCTTCCTGCTGCGCGGGACAAGAATGTGGGGGTGGTTGCGATGAAGGTGATGCGCGATCTGGTTGGCAAGGAAGCGACGGCAGGGGAGCTTCTTGGGTATGTGCTGTCGCAGGCCGGTGTGGCAACGGCGGTTGTGGGGCACCACGGCATCGAGAAGTTGGAAGAAAACGCCCGGCTGGCGAAGGAGATTGCAAGCGGCAAGAAAGTCGCAACGGATTGTAAAAAGCTGGAGCAACAGCTCGCGCATCTTGCAGGCCCACACGCCCTGTGCTGGGCACGTCCGGACTACTTCGACGGGATGATGTGCTGAGTGGACGGGGGATCATTTGCCATAATGTTTGTGAAAATCACTCTTGCATTTGTCAAGGGCGATGGCTAAGATGGCCAAGGCAACAAGGTATTTAGCGTATGGAGTGCAATACTCGAACAGAAATTGAGAAAGCGAGTTGATAATGCTGACTGCACAGGAGTTGCAGGAACTGTTGCAAGACATGGAGTCGCATCGGGTAGAAAGAACCGTTTCCACTACTGACTCGGATAAGTTTTGCAGAGCAATCTGTGCATTTGCCAATGATATGCCTGGGACGGGACTTCCGGGATACCTTATTGTGGGCGCCAACGATGATGGGACGGTTGCGGGCGTAAAAATAACAGATCAATTGTTACAAAACCTGGCAAGCCATCGTGATAGTGGCCGGATAGTTCCACTGCCGGCAATTAACGTAGAAAAAGTCACTTTGCAGGGTGGCGATGTGGCCGTTGTTGAGGTTTTGCCTTCGGATATGCCGCCGGTTCGATATAAGGGAACAGTGTATATCCGCACAGGCCCTCGTCGTGGTATTGCCACTGAACAGGAAGAACGCATACTGAATGAGCGCAGAGCGAGCAGTTTCAGGTCTTTCGATCTCAGTGTCTGTGATGGTTGTGGCCCCGATGACCTTGCCATGGATTTGTTTCAATTGACTTATCGCCACGCTGCGGTTGCCCCAGAGATTTTAGATGAGAATAACAGGGATATGCTGCTGCAAATGGAATCCCTTGGCATGTTCGATACTAAAAAGAATTTCGCCACTTACGCAGGCGTGTTGCTTTTTGCGGAATCTCCCCAAACATGGCTGCCGGGATCGTATGTGCAATATGTAAGGTATGACGGGATTGAATTATCTGACGAAGTAGTTGATGAACGTCGATTTGACGGAGATCTGACAACCATGCTCAGGGAAATGGATGCTTTTCTCAGAACGGTGTTCCCCAAGAAACCTGTTGCCGTTTCCGAGCTACAAGAGAAAACCATTTCGCCCTATCCCAGCGAAGCTGTGCGCGAATTACTTATGAATGCGGTAATGCACCGCGATTACAGTTCTAATGCCCCCGTGACTGTCTATTGGTTTGAAGATAGAATTGAAATTCAGAATCCTGGCGGATTGTACGGTGCTGTTACGCCGGAAACATTCCCCAATCAAAACGACTACCGTAATCCGAAAATAGCTGAGGCAATGAAAAACCTTGGGTATGTCAATCAATTTCGGCGTGGCATAGCTCGTGCCCAGAGGTTTCTTAAAGAAAACGGAAATCCCGAAGCCGAGTTTCAGGTTGATCAACCGACTGTCTTTCTGGCGACAATTAGAGGAATACGGATATGAAAATCATAGCTTTTTTCAACAACAAAGGCGGTGTGGGAAAAACATCGTTAGTTTATCACGTGGCCTGGATGTTGTCAGAAACAGGAAAGCGCGTTCTTGCTGTTGATCTGGATCCTCAAGCAAATCTGTCGGGGATGTTTCTCGGAGAGGATCGTCTGGAAAAGCTTTGGCCCGACGACGAACATCCTCAGACAATCCTTGGTTGTATTACTCCAATACTCAAGGGTTTAGGGGACATAAAGGTTGAGCACGTAGAAATGATTCAAAACAACCTTGGATTGCTTGTTGGAGACCTTGGGTTATCTCGTTTCGAGGACAAGCTGTCGGATGCCTGGCCGCGATGTGTCGACAATGATGAAGCGGCATACAGGGCCATTACAGCTTTTTATCGGATAATTGAAACAGCGGCTGAGAAGATGGACGCTGATCATACCTTGATTGATGTAGGCCCTAATCTTGGCGCCATAAATCGCGCTGCTATGATTGCAACCGACTTTATCGTTATGCCCCTGGTCCCCGACCTGTTTTCTTTGCAGGGCCTTAAGAACCTGGGGCCGACTCTCAGAGACTGGCGAAAAGGATGGGGAGATCGGGTGCAACGCAAATCCGACACGATAGAGATCGACTGTCCCAAAGGAAATATGACTCCGCTCGGTTATATCATAATGCAGCATGCTATTAGAGACAACAGGCCGGTGAAGGCGTACTCTCGCTGGATCGATCAAATCCCCATTGTTTACCAGCAGAGCGTCCTGGGGCATCCAGAGATCGCACCCGAGTATCCGGAAAAACTGGCGCTTATCAAGCACTATCGCAGTTTGATACCGATGGCTCAGGCAGCAAGAAAACCGATTTTTCTACTGAAGTCCGCTGACGGTGCTATTGGGGCTCACAGCAAAAGCGTAAACGATTGTTACATGGATTTCAAGAAGCTGAGCAAAAAGATCATTGACAAGAGTGAGAGTTATGACTCACAAGAGCCGCTTTTTGACCTGCAATAACAACATCATTGAGATGTATGACAGGCAGAGAGCTTGATAGTCTTCAACCGCTCCATTTCAAATTGTGAGCCATTGGTTATTCAGGATGTTGGAGGCGGATTTGTTAAAGTGCGTAATGCGAGTGGTAGATTTTGATATCTTGGTTTTGGTGGGATGGTTTGCTGAGTGGGCGACGGGCGAAACATTGAGGCGGTTATATTTGATTTGGGGCGTGTGATTGTCGATGTTGATGTTCACCGGCTGGCGGGGTATGTGTTTTCGGATATGTCCCAGGCGGATGTCGAGCGGCTGATCATTGCGGTGATGGGCGATGACCTGACGGTTGGGTTCAATACGGGAAGGGTCGGGCCGCAGGAGTTTTATGAGGGGTTGACCGAGCGGTTCGGGCTGGCGTTGAGTTTCGAGAAGTTTAAGGATTTGTGGTGCGGGGTGTTTTCGCCGATTGCGGGGATGGAGGAAATGATCCGCCAACTGAACGGATCGTACCGGCTGGGTCTCTTGAGCGATACCGATCCGCTGCATTGGGCTTACCTGCACAGCACATATCCGGTGTTGAGTTTGTTCGCCAGGCCGACGTTGAGCTTTGAGGTGGGCCTGGTCAAGCCGGATCCGGCTATCTTTCTTGCCGCGGCGAAGAATGTGGATACACCGGTTGAGAGGTGTTTGTA
>JAGHBX010000281.1 GCA_021160785.1 Planctomycetota bacterium
CTATTAGCAGTATTTTAAGTAAAAAACCAGAACCGTACCCATCATAACAAGCCAAAAAACCACAAAGACACCACCAAAAAAAATATAAAAAACTTATTTTCTCATCTACTGTGGAACTTGGGTTAGCGATAGCTATGCCGTTTTGTGAATTTGCCCGCCCTTGATTTTGGCGCAAAAACCGCGTTTTCTTGTACAACGGATTCAATGAACGTCGCCGGTTGGTTGGTGGCTTACCCTTTCGAACAACACACGCTACTGTTTTCTTGCTATCTATGTCGAATCCAGTATACTTGTCGATTGTGAGTTCCTTTTATAAGTGATATTGTGGTTTTAGTAAGACAACCACGCATTCTATCCGATTTTGGAGGCTTCGGTTACATAGTCTCTGTCGGTTAAGTATGAGACTTGGAGCTTGTAGGAGTGGTCGACTGAAGTGTATAGGGGTGATCCCGGGTCATAATAGTGGTTCTTTGGCTGCGGGCTATTACGTAGCTATGGATTGAGTGGTGCCCACGGAGGACTGGCATAGAATGGGCCGCAGAAAAAAGAGAAAGGCAGGACGGATTGGGGTTTTGGAAAGTCCCTCGAAGCTCAAGAGTGGATCTGTGGTGCCGCTACGGCCGTCCAACTCGTTACTGCCAGCGGGTCAAATGCCCACCTCTTCGGATTCCGTAGCCGCCCGGATTCGGAATGTTCGTCTCGCCATAGAGAGGCGGAGCAGCAAGTCGGCGCTGGAGAAGGCCAAGCAGCTTTACAAGGAACTGGCCAACGACGAATCCAAGTCGATTCTGATTGACGCCTATCTCGCACGCATCGAGGCCATGTTGGCTAAGGATCTCACTACTGAAGCGAGGGCTTTAGCAGATCTAGTTGTCTCACGCTTTTCGGAGTCCGCCAGCCGACTCGCCCACCTGCGACGTGACTTAGCCGTGCGGACTGGAGACGTGACCGCGCTGGTGGCGCCCCTGGCCGATCCCAACGCAGCACCCGAGCAACGTGCCCAGGCCGAGCAGGCGATTCGGCGTGGACTCGTCGATGTGCAAGCGCTGGCGACATGTCCGGCCCTGCCCCAGGATCACCCTTTGCGAGCGGCAGCAGGAGCGGTAGCACGTGCTTTTGTGGCCGTAACGACGGGTGACGTCGACGACACGGTGGTCGGCTTGCCAGAGGTGTCCCATCGAAGCCCGCTGGCTGGCTGGAAATCCCTGATCCGCGCGATTGTGCCACTGTATCGTGGTCAGGACGAGGACTGTCGGCGATTCCTGGAGACCATTGATCACGAGTGTGCTCCGGCGCGTGTGGCTGACTCGATTAGATCAATCTTGACCGAATCGCTGGACCGGCAATCGACACGGGCCGGGCGCAGCTTGGTACAGCGAGTAGTCGGACCTCGCGCTGAACTCCGTGCGGCGTTGCGGGCGCTGGACGAGGAGTTTTCCCGGGGGCGCGGCCGTGGGCTGTATCGGCAGATACGGCAGACGGTGCTTGTGTGCAAACGCGCGTGCCCGCAGCTTCTGGAACGTCTCAGACAGCACATTTCCGTAAAGGCGGCCGTCGCCGATTGTCCGGTTGAAGCAGTCGTTGACGCCTTGGGAGGCCAGTCGGTACACGATGCCTATTTCTGGCGGCTCTTCGCCCGCGCGACGGAGGGCAACGGCGATTCGCTGTTCGCGTGCGCGCTGTGGGACCATTTCCGCATCGCGGCAATCGAGGAAGGTCTCTTCGCCGCCAATGGCCAGGAGAATGCTTTCCTGTACCTTCACATGGCTGAGCTTCTGAGAGGCGTCCCGCCGGATCATTTGCAGCAGATGCAGGCGGATTATCGCGGCGATCTGGGCGATTGGGAGGACTTCTACGTCGAAGATAAATCCCCGCTGTCTCACATGTCGTCGGTGCCTTCCGACAAGAAGCCGGACCTGTATTTCCTGTTCCCGGAACGACTCTATGAGCGGGCCTGTGCGCTGCGATCAGATGCCAGCGTCTACAGAGACTGGCTCGATTACGTTCAGAAGGCGGATCGGCATGACCTCAAACCCGACGCCGTAGCTCTGAAGTGGGCAGATGCGTTTCCGCAGGATGGACGGCCCCTGATTCATCTGGCGGAGTCCGCTGAGCAAAGGAATGCGTTCAACAAGGCCCTCAAGTACATCGAACAGGCCGAGAAACTGGGCGGGATCGATCCCAAGGTGAGGCGTGCTCGGTTCCACCTGCTTGTCGCCAAGTTCGTCCGGCACATCAAACAGCGAAATCTCAACCTGGCGTCAAAAGATCTTGTTCAGATAAACGAATTGCCGCAGGCCGGCGACAAGGATCGACCTGCTTTTGTCGCGTCGCTTGGCTGGCTCCATGCCATGTTGGATGGCCATAAGGCCGAGGCGGACCGGCTCCACGACGAGGTGCGCGATCTTCTGGGAAGTCCGGTGGCGGTAGCCATCCTGCTACTAAGTGCTGCCAACGAGTGCCAATACTTCTCCCCTGAGACAAACGTACTGGAGAGATGGCTTTCAGCGTACAAGGAAAAGGACCTAATGTCCGCCGTAGCGCGTGTGTGTCCAATTGGGACAGATGTCAATATTGAGATACTCCTGCCCGCCAGGTGGGCATCTCTGCTCAGAAAGTGGCTCAAACGGTCGGATTGTGAGCTTGATAACACGAGTCTGCTGACGATGGCGGAAGCTGCCCTGACTACCAACTGGCCGGAGGTGGCCTACTACTGCTGCGGGTACGGCCTGCGAGGCGGTGGCCCGGAGCAAGCGCGATTTATGTTCCTGCGGGGCAGAAGCCTGCCCTATTTCTCAGATGTCCGACGGCAGGAGTGCTTCGCCGTTGCCTTGGTGTTGGCAAAACGGGTCCGGGACATGGATCTTGTGGCCGAGATTGTGGAGGCAAGCCGCCAGTATCTGGGGTTATGGGGGTGGTCGAATCCCTTCGGGCCGGACCTGGCCGGCATGAACGACCTGAGCACGGATGCCGAGGCCCTCGAGCGAGTCACCAAGTTTGAATGTCGGACCGGTAAGTACCCGAAAGACTCGCAGATGCCGGTTTTCGGCGCCAGGCAAAGCCGTGCAGCGGTCGAACAATGCCAATGTCCAGCCTGTCGGCATGCGCGTGACCAAGCGAGTCGCCACGCTGGACCATCTGGGCAGAGATCACGACGTAAAGTGAGCCGATCTCCGAAGGAGCGATATCTCTTTGAGGACATCTTCGATGACAGTGATCCCGCAGGGGAGTTTGTAGAGACCAATGCGGGGTTCCCCCGGGAGGCAATGGAGATGATGTCCGAACTCACTGATACCCCACCGGAACTGGTGGAAATTGCAGTTGAGATGTCGCGTCTCAACGGCGGGAAGTTGCCAATGGACGATGAGGAGTTCGAGCGTATCGTCTCCCGGCATCCGGAAATACAGAGCAAGATCGAGCAACTCCTGCTGCAACTTAGCCGGGAGGAAGGGATGGATTGTTTCGGCAATGTTGATTTCGACGAGCCAGGTAACTTCGAGGACAAGTTGCCCAGCCTTCCTCGGCGGTCCCGCCGACGAAGGAAACGAAGGGGGAAACGCTGACCATGAACGACATTAATTGCGGCCCCGGAAAAGGACGAAAGAACAGATTACCGTGGTGTCCACCAGTTTAGGAGTGAACCTTTGAAGTCGCAGCATAACCTAAAGGAACAAGACCCATTTTCAGTCCTCGATGTGCCGCCCGATGCGGGCGACGCCGAAATCCGGGCGGCCTATATGCGAAAGGTCAAAGAGCACCCACCCGATCGCTGTGGGCCCGAATTCGAGAAGATCAGGGATGCCTACCATCAACTAAAGGACCCCTACCGGCGAGCCAAGTATTTGATCCTGGGTGCGACGGTGGACAGGCCCCTTGAATCGTTGCTGGACGAGGCGCCTGCTGCCAGACACTTCGTCGGTCCGGAACCATGGCTGGCGGCGATGAAATCCCAACGCAAGGAACAGTAAAGATGACGGACTCAGAATCTCAGACCTACCCTGTTCCTGACCAGGACCGGCCAAGGGACAATTACCGCGAACAGCGTATGCACGTCCGGGATCGCATCCTGCGACGTTTCGAATTGTGGCTGGACGAGATTCTCGATGGCGAGCAGCCGATAGAGGGGATCTCGGCCGAAATTTTGGAGCAGTTGCAGGCCGACAGGCCGACAGAAACCTCCAGCAAGACTGAGGCCGCCTGCGACTTATATGCCCTGTGGTCGGCGGTGACTGCGATGACCGAGGAAACCCGGCTTCAGGGACGCGCTTTTAAGCAGTTACACGATGCCTTGTCTCCGATGCAGGAAATGGTCGGCTCGAATGCCGGCATGCTCCAGCGGTATCAAGCCGCCTTGGACATGCAGGAGCAGAAGACCAATGAGGCATGGAAACAAGCGGCCTGGAGGGAGATCCTGGAGACGTTGACCGATATGCGAGACCGGCTGATCCGAGGGGCTGAGTCGGCGAGGACCTGGATTGAACGGCCAGAGCCGGTTCGGGAATCAGGCTTATTGAAACGTATTCGAGACAGACTCTTTGTCCGTCAGCCCGACATTTGGCAACAACAGCGGGACGAAGTGGTCCGGTCGCTGGTGAAAGGGTACACTCTGTGTCAGGAGATTCTTGACGATGCCCTGGAGCAGATGGGTGTTCGCCCCATGGATTGTCGCGGCCAACTGTTCGACCCGGTGACCATGAAGGCGGTCGATATCGGGCACGAACCGGACGTCTCCGATGGTACGGTGCTGGAGGTCTATCGCCAGGGCTACTGGTGGGGCGAGACGGTGTATCGGCCAGCGGAAGTGAAAGTCGCAGCACAGCAACAGCAAAAACAACAAGATGGGACAGGTGTGTTCTCAAGTCAGGGAGGTCAGCATGAGTCATAACGAAGTGATTATAGGGATCGATCTCGGGACCACAAACTCTGAGGTCGCAGCGTTGATCGGTGATCAGCCGCGCGTGCTCGGTCCGGGGGGCACGAAGATGCTCCCCTCGTGCGTGGGGTTCTCTCCACAAGGACAGTTGCTGATTGGGGAGGCGGCACGGAACCAATTGCTGGTCTACCCAGAGATGACGGTGCGCAGCGTCAAACGCAAGATGGGGACCGAAGAAAGGTTCGAGATTGGGAAGAAGACCTTCACGCCGCCGGAGATATCGGCCTTTATCCTGCGAGAATTGGTCCAATGGGCTCAACAGGAACTATGCACGGAGGTGAAAAAGGCGGTCATTACAGTGCCGGCCTACTTCTCCGACGCCCAGCGACAAGCGACGCAAGAGGCCGGACAGATCGCCGGACTGGAGATTGTTCGCATACTCAATGAGCCCACTGCCGCCAGTTTGGCATATGGCTTTGGCGATGAGGCGCACCGCACGGCGATGGTATACGACCTGGGCGGCGGGACATTCGATGTTTCTATCGTATCCATTGAGGGTGACGTGACCGAGGTTCTGGCCAGCCACGGCAACAACCGCCTCGGCGGGGATGACTTCGACCAGTTAGTCCTGGACCGACTCTTACGGGAATTCCAGGCACGTCACGGCATCAATCTGCAGGACCGCCACCCTGTTTCTTACGCGCGACTCCGCTGGGCCGCCGAAGAGGCCAAGAAAAGACTGAGCAGCGAGCAATACACCCGGGTGCGGGAAGAGGCTCTGGCAACCACTCCGGACGGAAAGTCGCTGCATCTGGATCTGGAGCTATCCCGTCAGGAGTACGAAACCATGATCCGGTCATTGGTTGAGTCGACCTTGGAGAGCGTGTTCCAGACGCTTAAAGATGCCGGCAAACAGCCCGACGATATCGATGTCATTCTCCTGGTTGGAGGCTCGACCCGCACACCGCTGGTCCGTGAAATGCTGGAAGAGCACATCGGGGCGCCGGTACGTCAAGACATTCATCCGGATCTTTGTGTCGCTCTGGGCGCAGGATTGCTCGCGTCACGACTGGCAGGCCACGACGTCCATCGGGTCTTGGTGGATGTATCGCCCTACTCGTTTGGGCCCTCGCACATGGGCATGCTTAATGGCGAATTGTACCCGTACTGCTATAGCCCTATCATCAAGCGCAACATTCCCCTGCCTGTAACGCGTACAGAACGCTATTTCACCGCAGTGCCTTATCAGAAAGTGATTGAGGTGTCTGTCTTCCAGGGCGACGACTCGGATGCCCTGCGTAACATCCTTGTGGGCAACTTCGCAGTTGAGGGCCTGACGCCGATGGCCGAAGAAAATGAAGTGCTGTGTCGCATGAGTCTGGACCTCGACGGCATCTTGAAAGTCGAGGCCATCGAGAAACGCACCGGGCTGAGTAAGCACATCATGATCAAGGATGCCATCAAGCCCAAGAGCGAGTCCGAACTTGCCCAGGCCCGTGAGCGTCTCCGGCGGTTCTACTCCGGACGTGTCGACGCCATAGATGCAGCATGGGAGGAAGGCATGGAAGCCAACCTTGAGTCTGCATCCGGCACATCGCAAGGAACGGAGAAGACTCAAACCGATCCGGAAGTGGATGCGACAATCGCGGCCGCCCACAGGCTTATCGAACGATCACGCCAGTTGCTGGCAGACATCCACGACGAGGACAGAGAAGATATTATCGATCTGCACGAGAAGATTCAGGAGGCCATTGATGCATCAGATCGCCAGACATTGTCAACGAATGTCAACACGTTACAGGAACTGCTATTCTTCATTGAGGGCAAGTAGCTGATGACCGCTTCGCCAAATCCACAATGTCCCGTATGCAAAGCGAGTTTCCGTGCAAAACATCGGTGTTCCCGATGTGGTGCAGATCTATCCCGAGTGATGCTGGTCGTTGCCCGCTCCTGTCAACTTCGGCGTCAAGCGGGGCAGGCATTGCGGGAGGCGCGATACCGTACTGCCTACGAATTGGCGTCAAGGGCGCAGAACCTGCACCATACACCCCTCGGCCAAAAGGTGATGCTGGTGGCCCGTGTACTTGACATGGTCTCGGTGCGACGCTGACGTATCATTAGGCGGGTCCTATGGGCAGCCCTCGGCCACACAGTACGCTCTCTATCCGGCGTGCAGGTTTCATTTTACGTCGTGGGGCGTAAGAATTATTATGCTATGACACTACTGTCCCTTTAGTAGCGGCTGTCGCCCCAGGCACTGCTGGTTCGGCATGATCCAAGAGTGGTATGCAGAGAGGGCCGTGATCGGCGAGGACCCCGTGGGGTACAAAAATATATAGCTGCTTCGGATTGTACCTCAAGGTTAGCCCAAGTTCCACAGTTGGGGGGTTAAAAGGCGGTTTTTGATAGCGCTAGGGCGAAAAGTCTTCACTACATTTCATTTTAACTTTTAATTTGCCGGGGTAGATCAAGGCCCAATCGCGACAGCAA
>JAGHBX010000013.1 GCA_021160785.1 Planctomycetota bacterium
TCCCCCCTGGTGATCGGATGGGACGGGGGTGAGCATGGGCCTGTCTTGCGCGTCGGAGACTGTTGGGCTCGGGGCGAATCTCTGGAGCCTGTCGACGGGAAATGGAAAAGCAAACCATGCCGCGGCTACGGCGACTGCGGAGAGGCCGGCGCCGCACAGGGCTGCGACGGCAAGTCGCTTTATGATTTTTTTTATCGCGGATTTCTTCATGGTAAAATGGTAACTGTCCCCGTTTTTCCGAGTGAGGCGATTGACGGATCGTACATGCAGGAGGCCTGGATCGGCGGCAGGTCGAAGATGCCTGCAGTTGTGGCCCGCAGGGCGTATCTGAAGATGCGTTTATTCTTGCTTACGCTGCAAAACAGCACCACACGGTCATCGAGAAGTTCGATGTGGTCGGGCCTGCCTCCGCTGCTGCGGGCCGAGCCTGCCGACGTGGCGAATCTCGGGTTCTCAATCTCCATGCCGCCGGCGAGGGCGTCGACAACGACGATATTGTCAACGTATCGTTTTTCGGTCGTGACGATTTCAATCTCCACATTCACAAGGTCGCCGACATGGATGTTATTCGGTTCGATCGGCTTGCCCGTCCTGTCAAGCCATCGCCTGGTGACGGTGAGGCGACGGTTGTAGGGCTCGACGAGGCCTTTGCGGGCGAGCCCTTCGGAACTCAGGGCTATGTAAATTTCACCCTTTCCTTTGGAAGAGATTGTCAGCGGCTCGGAAAAGTCTTCGACTTTGTGCACGAGGGTTTTGTTATGATCGAAGCCGACCGGGTCGGTATTGGCAAGTTCGATCGATCCGGTGAAGTCGCACTCTTCGGCGGTTGCCATCGCCTGGTAACGGCTAAGCGCCACGATTGCCGCGGAGTTATTGAGTGTGCTCCGCCAGCAACCGTTCTTTCGCGATTCGGCGATGAGGTTTACAAGCGGGACAACCATTTCGTGGTCCGGATCGATCTCCAGGAGCACAGAGAGCCATACCGCACGCTGCTGCAGTTGGGAGGTGAGACGGCCGCTGGTGGTTGTCTCGACGGTCATGTCCATCATCTCCGCCGGCAGCAGCTTCGCCGCCGCATCGGTCTTGCCTGCCGCATGAAAAGCGCCGGCTAAGTGGGCTATTGCGGCGAGATCGAGTGAGTCCTTTTGCTCGGCGAGCCTGTTCATCCATCCGTGAGGCGGCTTGTCGAACGTGCTCAACACGCGACAGAGCAATGCCCTGGTGTTGTTAAAACTACTTCCATTCGTGGTGCTGTGGAGTTGGCTTTCGAGATACTTCATCAGTTCTTCGCTGAAACGCGGGTCAACATCGTATCCGGCGTTTTTGCACTCGAGCAGGCACCAGCCGGCATAGGCCGATCCCCAGAGATTGGGAGTTGTTCCGCCGGGCCAATAGCTCAGGCCTCCGGATCGCGTCTGCATGGACCAGAGCCGGGCGATGCCTGCCTGGACCATCTGATTTATTCTGCCGGTGTGCTGTTTGCCCAGAATCTGCGGGGCATAGAGCAGGGCAAACATTCGGCTGGAGGTTTGTTCGACGCAACCGTAGGGGTATCGCACCAGCTTTTCCAGCGCGGGGGCAAGTTGTACGCCCGGACGGGGACTGATGTTTACGGTCAACTGCTGTGTGCCCGGCATGAAAGAGTCCGACGGATCGATTTGCAGTTGTTCGCCGGCGGAGATCGATTTCAGCGCCACCTCGCCGTGGAGGGCTGTTGCGGAGCGAACGCTGAAAGCGGCTTTGCTTGTTGCCGTTAGCGGGTCATCTTTGGGGCCGGTTTGTTTCGCCGTAATCTGAACCTGGACGGGGCCGATTTCAAGGGCTTTTACCTTCAGCAGGCGTGTCAGAGGTTTTTCGGGTGAAATCTCGATGGGCTCGGCGGGCAGGTTCTCAATTTCGATGGGTCCGTCGATTTTGGTTTCCAGAACAATGCTGATTGCCTTGTCGGTGGAATTGAAGAGCTTGACGGGAACCTCGAATGTATCGCCCGGTGCAGCGAAGCGGGGCCAGTTGGATTCTGCGATCAGGTCCGAAGTGAGTATGACCGGCGACTGAGCGTTGCCGTACCGGTCATGGTCGACGGCTACGGCCATGAGGCGCATTTGCCCGATCAACTCCGGAAGCTTCATCTCAACGGTGGCATTTCCTGCGGCATCGACGCTGATGGCTTTTCGCCAGACGACGTCCGGCTCGCGGCGCACTGTTCGGACAGGATTTCGGCGGAGTTTGCCCATTTCGTATCCGCCGTCTGCGCCTATGCGCGTGATGGTTTCGGGTCTGTCGTAGTCCGGCAGCAGCCGGTAGAACAAATCCGACGTGAACACCGCCGGCCTTCGCGGAGAAAGAAAATATCGGTGCGGATCGGGCGTCTCGTAGGCGGTGGGCAGGAGGATCCCCTCGTCAACCGCCCAGAGGTGCACCATGCCGGGCAGGTTCGGATCGGTTGCCGGCGCTGTCCGGATGGCGACCGAGATAGATTCGCCGGGAGCGCTCTTTTCGACGGTGTCGATCGTGACGGGAAGTATTTTCGCTTCATGGTCGAACACAAGGCGTTTCATGCCCATCGCGCGATGCGGCAGCCAGCTTTTCTTGTCCGGGTCGACGGCGCGCACGACCGTTGCCGTAATGAATGCTCCGCCTCGCAGTTTCTCGGACAGGTCAAATTCCAGTTCGGCGGTGTTGTTTATCACCTCGGCGATTTTCCACTGCGACACACGGTCGCTTTCAACGGTCGCTAACATCGTTCCCGACACGGGGCTTCGAATCAGGACCTTTGCCTTGTCGCCGGGGAGGTACCTGGCTTTGTCGATGACAATCTCCAGCCGCTCGGGCTGGTTCATAGCAAGGCTCTGGTGGGCGCCGCTTTCGGAGGCATAGAGCTTAAGTTGAGTTCGACTCCCGCTCTCGCCGTCGGTGATTGTGAGCCTGTATCGCCCGACGTCGGGGCAGGCAATCTCAAAAGAGCCCCCCGCGCCACCTGCGACGGGTATCTGTTGGCTCATTATTTCTTTGATGCGTTCGACGGACCGCCAGACGCGCCGGCCGTTTACTTCCTTGAGGACGGTATCGAATTCTACAAGGTCGAGCCTAATATGCAGGTCATTGGGGTCTCGGGTCTTGTCGTCTCCCGTCAGGCTGATCCATTCGATTGCGACCGGCTCCGTCGGCGATACAAGCTGGTTGGCGGCGCGTTTCAGACCCAGGTGGTGGTCCAGCTTATCGACGACAGCCGAAGAGTTGCTCGACACGGACCTTGCGCCCGGTTCGGTTACGGTTGCCGTCATGCTCATTTTGTACACAGCAGTTGCGAGATTGACGGGCAGGGGGATTTTAAGCGTTGCCTTGCCTTCGTCGTCGAGCTTGTCTTTGACGGTTTTGACGTAGATCCTGCCGGTTTTTGCGGGCATACCGAATGTAAAGCCTTTGTAGTTTTGGGATCGAAAGTTACTCTGCTTCAGCGAGGCTTCGACTTTCACGTCGACATCGGCGGCGGGCACATCCCAGAGGTATCGTGCGGACACGCTTATCCGGGGCGTATCGTTCGGATCGAACCGCTCGGCGGCGGGCTCTGACTGGACCTTCATTCTCTGCGGCAAAAATGCCTCGACAAACGCGGTCGTTGAGCCGAGAGTTTTGTTGTCTCCGGGCAGCGTAGTCCGGAAACGATAAGACCCGGTCTGGCCGTCGATTTCCGTCGGCATGGAGACATGGAAGATGCCCTGTGAGTCTTCGGCGGGAGTTGCCTTCATGTCGGCGATTTCCCTGCCGTCCGGCCGCGTCGCCTTTACGCTGAACGGAAAAGCGGGCGGTATTTCACCTGTCCTGCGGCGGACAATACCGGTCAGATGAATCGTGTCGCCGGGCCTGTATGCCCCTCGCTCGGCATAGAGCATGACTTCGACGTCATCGGGGTAAGCGCGTCCCGACTGGTCGACGTCGTCTATCAGCCACCGGTTGTCGCCGGCCCTTAGATAGCTGAGGTTCTTTCCTTTTTTGGCGATGATGACCCACATCGAGCCGTCAGGATTGTCATCGGCGTACTCGAGGAGGGCGATACCATCGCTATCGGTTTTAGCCGTGGTCAGTACCTGATTGTTGTACGAAACCGCCCTTACTTTTGCGCCTTTGACGGGTTCGCCCGTGCGAAGGGACGTAACCCACACGAGACATCCGTCCTGGTGAGTCTTTGCGGTGATCGCCAGGTCGGTTACTGTTACGATGGTGTCGCTCGATGTCCATCCCGACTTTGCCGATTGGGCGGTGATATAGTAAACACCCGGGCCCGGCTCGGTAAGCTCGTCGATATCAAGGACGAAGTTGTGGATTTTATTGCGCACAGTCTCAAGTTCGATGGTCTTTTGGGGTGTAAAGCGGGACGTTGCATATTTGGACTCACCGTGCAGATAAGAGATAAGATTATTCTCGTGCAGTCGCCATGTCAGAAATTCAACGCCGGTAACATTGGTCGCCTTTAGTTCCAGAGACAGATTGCCGTGCGGCGCCAGAATGCCTCTTCGGTGGGCAAACATAATAGTGGGTCGTCTCGCCGGGGTCTCGATCGTTACGGGACAGTCCTCGCCGAGCGTTTGATTCCTGTCCGATGTCAGGGTTGCCGGGATATGAATCGTGTAGCGGGTCTCGGGCGCGAATCTTCCCGTCAATACCAGTTCACGATAGCTTCGGTGGGCCTTGAGGCCGTCAACCGGGGGCGTTGTCCGAATTTGGGGCAGCTCCTGCCCGCGATTGAGCCTGTGTGAAAACCTCAATCGGATCGAAATCGTTTCTTCAAGCCGCGGCGCGGAAATGTAATTGCTCAGGTAGCAGAATCCCGTGCCGATCTGCAGATTACGAATTACGGCGTGATCCAGCGAAAGGTCGGCATTCGGGCCGGCGAGGTTTTGTTCCAGGACAATGCGAAGGCGGTTCGACGCAGGCCGCGGCACGCGCAGGACGAGTTTTTTTTGGATGTTTTGTGTCAGGCACATAACGTTGTCGAAGGGATCGTTGTCGGAACGTGTCTCGTCAAAAAATTGGACATGGCGAAGCAGATCGCCCGGATCAACCGGCTGATTAAATTCCAGTTCAACCGTTACGTGGCGGGGGTCGACGGCGATTATCTTACTGCCGGCAAGCGCCAGTGAGATCGTTCGAATCTCAAATGACTTCTCGCCGTCCAGTGTCATCCCCGTCCGGGACTCGAACTCATCGGTTGCCTCGAGGGTGAACCTGCGACCCGGTGGAAGGGGCGTCTCAAAGAGATATTCGAGGGTATCGGGGGATGACCATTTCCAGACGCCCGGCCAGTGGGGCTTGAGGGCGAAAACCGCCTCGTCGTCGACTTGGCCTATTTCATCGGCGGCAGCGATTTTCCGATCGAAATTCACCCTTAAACGGTCCGGCTCGATGTTATTGGGTCTGAGGCGAACATCTTTGGCCAGAACCGTCGCCAAGGGAATGTTTGTCAGCTTGCCGTGAATCCACAGCAGGCCTAAGACGTTAATGACGATCAGGATAATAGCCGGTACGGTGATGTTGCGCGGGACCTGCTTCATAATTCGCTCCCTCTAAAGTGATTTCAAGCGTCCATGCCCGCCTCGGCCGCCGAGAAGCCGCCGGGCGAGGAATCAGAGAATCAAAATATTGGCGCCCCTTACCGATGTGACCGCCATCCAAAGGCCAGTCAACTAAATAATAGCACAACAAAGAAATTATGCAAGCAATAATTCCAAAGACAGCAGGATTTTTTGGTTCATCACGGAATAGCGGGGTGAAATACGATTCATTGGGATTAACCTACCATTCCACTGAAGCCAAGAAGAAGACCAAAAAATTCTACTAATAAAGGGACCAGGTCCCATTAATTTCACACAGGTTAGCGGTGGGCTAATCCCGGGGCGCTGGGACACCCTGCGGGCTGAAATTTATCGCTCCTTGGTGCATTTTCATTTGGCATATCCCTTATCCTGTAATCCAGAGTATGACAATTGCAAGAATAGCAAGGCTGACAATGGCCATGACGGACAGTTTTACAATCCCCGGCAGAATGCGATCTGTATCGCGTATCACCCGCCCCTGGTCGTTGCTTACCGCTCCCGGTCTGCCGCCGTCGAAGTCCGGCTTTATGCGCCATATGATTCCGTAAGCTGATCGGATGAACTTAAACATCGTAATTGTTCCGATCCACGACAGCACCCACATCGAGAAGTAACCGCCCAAGAGCCCGCTGGCGCCGGCACCGACGCATATACCCACAAGACCGGTAAAGGGCAACTTCGCCCAGAACTCGCTGCCCAGTTTGTCAAACTCGGACCTTGTCTCGTTCACATTCCAGACAAATTCACTGACCGTCTCA
>JAGHBX010000107.1 GCA_021160785.1 Planctomycetota bacterium
GGCCCCGTACCGTCTCCACCCACCACAGCAATATTATAACTTGCCATCAAACATTTCCTTTCTGTCTCATTTTGTCATTCCCGCGAAAGCGGGAATCCAGTCAAGTCAACCAATATATTAGAATTTACCGTTTCACTTTTTCTTAATATGCTCCAACAGCCCACCGTCCTTAATAATCTCAATAGCAAAGTCAGGCAGCGGCCTAAACTCTATCGCCTTGCCCTGTGTCTTATTATTAATGACACCTTTTCCATAATCAATCTCAATCTCATCACCGTCGTTGATCTTCTCGGCGGCATTTTCCAATTCGATTACGTAGAAGCCGCAGTTAATGCAGTTGCGATAAAAAATCCGCGCAAACGTCGGCGCAATCACCGCCCCGACCTTGGCGCCCTGCAACGCCCACACGGCATGCTCCCGACTCGACCCGCAGCCAAAATCAACCCCGCCAACAATAACATCACCAGCAGAACACTTACCCACAAAACCCGTATCAAGGTCCTCCATGCAGTGTGTCGCCAACTCAGCCACATCATCCGTATTCAAATAACGAGCCGGAATAATCTCATCCGTGTTAATATAATCACGCTTATAAACATGTGCTTTCGCCATAATATAACCTCTCAAAATACGAAATCCGAAACAAATACGAAATTCAAATGTCCTAAAAACTACTGACTGTTCCTCAGTATTGCTCCAAATATATTCATCAGTTCTTTTGATTCCTGAATCAATCCAGCGCGAAGTTCCTCTTGTTTCTGCGAACTGACGTATACCAACTGCAGCCAGTATCGGCTTTCTTTTGCCTCTTTTCTGGAGATCCTGATATGCATCAAAAAATCCTTCTTCCCAAGCGAGTCATTCGCCTCAATGTAGTTTGCGCCAACAGATCCCGATGAACGGACAAGCTGTTTGGCATCCTCTGTGTTCGAAACGTCTTTATTCAGCATTCTGACAAATTCACGCACTTGCCTGGCAAACTGTAAGGTTCGGTCTTCCAGATCGTACTGTTTTGAATTTGAATTTTTTGTCATTCGAATTTGTTTCGGATTTCGGATTTCGTGCTTCGGATTTATTTAAGATATTTTCGGCAATCTGTTAGTTTCCCTTCAACCGCGCTTGCCGCCGCAGTCGCCGGGCTTGCGAGGTAAACTTCGCTTTTTGGCGAGCCCATTCTGCCTACGAAGTTTCTATTCGTTGTGCTGACGCATCTTTCACCCGCCGCGAGAATCCCCATAAATCCGCCCAGACAAGCCCCGCATGTCGGCGCACTTACCACACAGCCGGCTTCGTAGAATATCTCACTGAGACCTTCGTCCATCATCTGCTTCCAGATCACAGGGGTCGCCGGGACAATGATAGTGCGTATGGCAACCTGCCTGCCCTTTATGATCTCAGCGGCGATCCGCATATCTTCGATTCGTCCGTTGGTGCAACTGCCGATATACGACTGGTCCATCTCCAGCCCGGCACATTCGCTTATCGGTGCGCCGTTACCGGGCAGATGCGGCTTGGCAACCATCGGCTCGAGCGCAGCGCAATCGATCTCGACAACGGATTCGTACACAGCGTCCGCATCCGACTCGAAAACCGTATAATCGGCATTGCTATCCTTAAGATGAACGTCGAGATAAGCCTTCGTCACCTCGTCAAACGCAATCGTACCGTTCTTGCCGCCGGCCTCGATGACCATGTTGGTGATCGTCATTCTCGCTTCCATGGTCATATCTTTTAAGGCGTCGCCGGTAAACTCCATGGCCTTATAAAGTGCCCCGTCGACGCCTATCTTCGTGATAACCGCAATGATGACGTCTTTGCTGTAGACACCCTTGGCGAGCGAACCGTTCAGCACGATCTTCATCGACGCGGGCGCCTTGAACCAAAGCTCACCAGTTGCAATCGCCGCCGCCAGGTCCGTCGATCCGATCCCCGTCGAAAAGGCCGCGAATGCTCCATACGTACAGGTATGCGAATCGCCGCCCACGATCACCTCGCCCGGTCGAATATGACCCTGCTCCGGCAGCAGCGCATGACAAACACCCGCCCTGCCGATCTTATAATAATGCTCGATACCTTTTTCCCTTGCCCACGCATCCAGCCGCTTGTGCAGTTCGGCGCTCTTGATGTCCTTGGCCGGCTGGAAATGGTCGGGGGTAACCACGATCTTACTCGTATCGAACACCCGGTCGATGCCATGTTCCTTCAGCATGCTAATCGCCGGCGGCGTCGTAACGTCATGACACATGATCACATCGATACCCGCACTGACAAGCTCACCGGCCGCAACCGTGTCTCTACCCGCCGCCCTTGCCAAAATCTTTTCCGTTATCGTCATACCCATAACTACTCTCGTTTCAAAAAACTGCGTCAATATTCCCTGCTGTCATTCCGACCGGAGGCCCGAAGGGCCGTAGCGGAGAAATCCGCAAAAATAAGCCATCGCCAAAGGCGATCCAAACCAATAGTCAATAGTCAATCGAAAATCGTCAATCCAAACCGTTGCGTTCGGTCGTTACCATCCGATTAATCGCGTCGACGTAGGCCTTGGCGCTGGCTTCGATAATGTCCGTCGACACGCCTCTGCCGATAAACGCTCGTTTATCGTTTCGAATGCGAACAGTCGCCTCGCCCAGCGCATCCTTGCCCTCGGTTATCGCACGAATAGAGTAATTCTCGATTATCGGTGAAAGCCCCGTCGCCTGCCGAATCGCCTCATAAGCCGCATCCACCGGCCCGTCCCCGCACGCCGCCGCCTCGGTGAGTTCGTCGGCGCTTCGAATCTTTACGCTTGCGGTTGGCTCCGTCCCCGTCTCGCAGGTTATACGCATATATTCGATGTTGTAAACATGCTCCACCGCACGGACTTCGTCATTGATAATCGCCGCGATATCCTCGTCGAAAACTTCCTTCTTCTTGTCGGCTATCTGCAGAAACATCTCGTAAGCGATATCGACCTCGCCTTTCGTGAGGTTATACCCTAACGTCTCGCACCGATCGGCAAAACCGTGCCTGCCCGAATGCCTGCCCAACACCATCCTCGATCCCGACAGACCGATCGTCTCCGGCGTCATGATCTCGTAGGTCGTCCGCTCCTTCAGTATCCCGTCGACATGAATCCCAGACTCATGCGCAAACGCGTTCGCCCCGATGATCGCCTTGTTCGGCTGAACCACAAAGCCGGTCAATTGCGAGACCAGTTTGCTGCTGCGCCAAATCTCCGTCGTCTTGATATCGGTCCTGGCATCGCCGAAGAAGTCAGGCCGCGTGTGAATCGCCATAACAACTTCTTCCATCGCCGCGTTGCCCGCCCGCTCACCTAAGCCGTTAATCGTACATTCAACCTGCCGCACCCCATTTCGCACGCCCGCTAACGAATTAGCGACCGCCATACCCAGATCGTTATGACAGTGCGAACTGAGAATCGCCTTGTCGACATCCTTGACGTTGGCCTTCAGTTTCGCAATGATCCGCCCGTACTCATAAGGAAGCACATAACCAACCGTATCGGGAATATTCAGCGTCGTCGCGCCCGCCTCGATCACCGCCGAGAGTATCTCGTACAGAAACTCCATCTCGCTGCGACAGGCATCCTCCGGCGAAAACTCAACATCGTCGGTAATACTCCGGGCTAACGTAACCGCCGCGGCCGCCATCTTGAGCACCTCGCCGGATTTCTTGCGAAGCTTATGCTTCATATGGATTGGCGAGGTCGCAATAAATGTATGGATTCGGCTCTTCTTCGCCGCCTTCAGCGCCTCGCCCGCCGACTCGATATCTTTGGCTGAAGCCCGCGCCAACCCGCATATCACCGGCCCATCGACATTTTCGGCGCACAGCCTCGTCGCCTCAAACTGCGCCGGCGAGGACACCGGAAAGCCCGCCTCGATTATATCCACCCGCATCTTCGCTAACTGATGCGCAATCTCCAGCTTCTCGCTTATCGAAAGCGAAGCACCCGGAGATTGCTCACCGTCGCGTAACGTCGTATCAAATATCACTACCTTTTCTGAGGACATCTGTCTGCCTCCCTAAATTTTATACTGCTTGCGATTGAAAATCCCCGTTTGTACGCGGGCAAGTAGGGTGGGCTCTTAGCCCACCATTCCCACTACCCTAAAGGGTATCCGTGCAGTTACCGCAGATTATCCCGTAAAATGCACAGAAAATCCACCTTAAACTAAAAAAAGGACTATTAGAGATATGGAGGGGGAGTATTATGCGCCTAAAGGCGCAAAAGCAGCAACCCGAGCGCATCGGCCGAAAAACAACGAAATATACCGTATTTCTTCATAGATTGAGCATTATATCGACAAATCCCCGCCAACGCAAGAAAATATTTACAGAAAATCGGAATTTGGGCAAAAAAACAAGCCAAAGGTATTTGATATGTACCGCAGCAATTCCGCAAGTTGTGTTTTTTATTTCTGTAAGTCCTTTCGGATAAACACTTTTTCGTAAATTTCCCGAAAAAGCAAATTCGCATTCGTTTTTTTCTTGACTTTTTGCGTAAAACTGATATAA
>JAGHBX010000170.1 GCA_021160785.1 Planctomycetota bacterium
CTGTACAACTATGCCCTGCATGACCTTAAAGGCATCGGGGGACACAACGAGAAGGCGACGGTCATAATTGACATGGGCGCCGAGAACACGACGCTGGTGGTATGCAGTCAGACGGGGATCTGGCAGCGCAGCATTCGCATCGGCGGCAATGCGTTTAGCGAGGCGATCGCCGACGCATTCCACCTGAGCTTCCGCAAGGCCGAAAAGCTCAAACGGACCGCGCCGATGAGCAAGTACATGCGACAGATATTTACCGCGATGAAGCCGGTGTTTACCGATCTCGGCAGCGAGATCCAGCGGAGCCTGGGTTTTTACAGCAGCAGCGGTCCCGGTCGCGAGAAAGGCTTCGCCAGGGTGATTGCTCTCGGCGGCGGCATGAAACTCCAGGGTCTTGCCAAATACCTCCAGCAAACACTCCGTGTCCCGGTTGTCAAACTGGACTCTTTCCGGAGCCTGACGCTTAACAGCTCTGTCTCGTCGGCGAAATTTCATGAGAATGTATCCGATTTCGGAATTGTATACGGGCTGGGTGTCCAACTGTTAGGCGAACCCAGGATTGAAGTGAACCTTCTGCCTCGCAAGATGGCCCGGGCAATGGCATGGCGTCGCAAGGGGCGGATGTTTATGATTGCCGCGAGTATCCTGTTTGGTGTCTCGCTGCTGGGCCTGGTCAGGGCGAACATCGACAAAGGCAAATACAGGTCGAATGCGGACCTTCGGCGAACGATTGCCTCTGTGATAAGCACGGGGCAGAAAACCGCCGGCGCTCTGAAAGCCCAGGAAGCAAGGGCCGAACCGTCCAGGCAGATGTTCAAGAAAGAGATGGACAAGTTCGACTATCGCGATGTAATTCCCGCGGTGAATCATATGGTCATGTCCTGCCTTCCGAACAAGGACAACACGCCCGATCATAAGGCTCTCTATGAGGCGTTCGGGGCAGGCGACGTTGCCGGTGTTGTCTCGTGGCCGCGAGGCGACCGCAAGCAGTTGTTTGTTACGGGTATTTCAGTGGCATATTCGTCGGAGCTTGAAAAAGCGACTTTCGACAAGAACCGCCGCAAGGCGTACCGCAGACCGAGCGTACGCGATGAGGGCAGGTATGGCAGGGACGAGATGGACTACGAGGGGCGTGGTGACATGTCCATGGAGGGCGGGAGGGGCCGCTATCCTGGGCCTGGTGCAGTAACGGGTCAGCCCGGCGTTGCCGCGGTGGACGAGACAAAACGGGGTTTTGTTGTTATGATAGAGGGCTACAGCCCTTACAAGGACATTTCGGCATTGCTTGATCCGCACAGCGTGGGAACCGACAAGGAACGGTGGGGTCTGGTCACGCGACTTGTGCATATTTCAGAGATTGTCAAGGGCTGCCCCTTTGAACTTTACAAGAAAAACGACATCAAGCATTTTGTTCTGCAGAGCGGTCCGGTCGATCTGCGTTCGAGCGAGACGCCGGTGGGAATCGGTGTGGAAAAGGAAATGGAGCGGGTCCCGATGCAGCTTGACACAACCGTCGGACCGGGCAGAGCCGGTATGATGGGCAGGTATAACAGGCCGAACAGAAATATGAACATGTCGCAGCGTGAGTATATATATTTTGAGACGGTTCTGATCGACCCGATGACCAGCGAAGAGATGAGCAAGGTATACGATATAGTGACACAGGACGAGATTGATAACGATCCCGGTCTGTCCGAGAAAGATCTTGGCAGGATCAAGCTCGATGATTTCGGCGTACCTTTGTTTATCGAGCGTGATTACTGGTTCAGGATCAACGCCAAGTTCGTATGGAAAAACGCCCCTGCGTTGCCGGAGAGGCCGCTGATGTACGATGATCCTTACGGGATGGGCATGGGTCGCATGGGCGAGCGTTGACACGGAGGCCGCGGTCTTTTTTGAGGATGATCTTGTTTTCGAGAGGATATAATAAATGAGTTTTATCAAGAAGTATTCGTTACTGTTGATCCCCGTGGGCATTGCTTTGGCGGCGGGCGTGGTAATCGTGCTGACCATTCTGACTTCCCGTTCGTTAGCTAAGGATATTGCCGCAAACAGTCTCCAACAGGCCAGACAGATTACCTCGCTTCTGCGCAATCCGATTTCCGAGCAGCAGCCCGAGGTGGAGAAAATACGTCAGGATATGCGCGCCAACGACGCAAAGGGAGTCGTGAGTCTGGCGACGCAGAGCACATTGAGAGAGTTGATCAGCTACCGGATCTTTCCCAAGCCGACAGACAGTTCTCAGCAGGTGTTCGACGAATACGGCCAAAACTACAGGGTTGCTGTCGAGTCGCTCGTCCGGAGCATGGATGCTCTTGAAGCGCCCAGCGAAATGGAGATCCGCAGCGCCCTTAACGAAAGTTCGCAGACGACGTCAGGCGGCGTCGGTCGTTACGGCAATTATTCACGTCCGGGGACGTCGGCTGCAATGAGAGGCAATGACAGTACAAGACAGAAGATGTTAGATGCAATATGCAGCAAGCGAGCCGATGCGATACGCGTTTATGCCAATCGGAATCTGTTCAAGTGGTATGAATATTGGGGCGACTTCCAGTATGCCGGCGACAAGCCGGCGGTCCAGGACTGCTGGTATTCGCAATTAGCCTTCTGGATTTATGGAGATGTCGTCGACACGATCAATCAGCTCAACGCTGCTTCGCAAAACGTCTCTTCATCGCCGGTCAAGCGGCTGTTGGGCGTGAGCTTTCGGGAGGCGGTGGATTACCCCAAGGCCACGGGCCGGGGGATTTACGGCGGCGTGGCGGCATTGGGCAGTCGCCGTGCGCGTGCCGGTTATGGCGACGACATGTATTCGTCGCGTGGAGATTCGCCGGAGTATATTCGTTATGCCGAGGGCGGTGTTCTCGATGTTGAGACGTGGACGGGTCGTGTCTGCAATGATGACATCGATGTCGTTCATTTCAGCGTGGGTGTTATTACGAGTTCGTCTGCGGTGATGTCGTTCATGAAGGAATTGTGCAGTGCAAAACAGCATGTCTACCGCAAGGGCAACAAGGAAGACGGCGTGCCGATGACTTTTCAACACAATCAGATCGGCATTCTCAAAAGCGAAGTCCTCGCCGTGGAACGTGAGGCGCCGGAAAACGCCAATTATCGCTATGGCGATGAGGCGGTGGTGCGAGTGGACCTTATTTGTGAGTATGTTTTTAATCGTTCCGGTTATGACAAGATCAAGCCCGAGTCCATCAAGATTCAGTTGGGCCAGGCCGAACCCGCCGAGGGTGCGCCGGGGGCGCCTTCCATGGGACGCGGCGCGATACGGCCGGGTGTACAACCGACGGCGCCGCCGGCCAAAACCGATATGCGAGGACGGGGTCGGGATCTGCCGGGTCTTGACATTTAATGAGATAAGGCCCGATCCGCCCTGAAGCGCTAATATGCCGAATGGAATATTTCTAAACGGAGATGCATAAAATGAATAAGAAGAATAGAGGCAATCTTCTGGAGCAGCACGCCGAAAAAATCGTGTTAGGTGTGTCTGGAATTATCAGTTTGGGGCTTCTCTGGTTGTTTGTGCTCAGCAGCCCGAACGCAGAGAAGATCGGCGGCAGGAAATACGGTCCCGGTGAGATAGACCGATACGTTAAGGGGCAGGCCGACCGACTCGAAGCGGCATTGAACGCCCCCCCCATAGAGGGGCCGGATGTTCCGGCGGATGCAATGAGAAGGCTTTATCTCGCAAAACTCTCCAATACGATCTCGGATGTTCCGGACTTTCAGATGACGATGGTTGCGTATAATTCCAATGCAGCCGAGGAGAACAGACGTTACGCCGTTCCGCAGGTGGGAACCGTCGACCATGTTGCCGTCGAGGTGATTCGCGGCGCTGCGCATGTCCCGGTGGATGAGATCGGGGCGGACAACACCTACGACAAGGCATTGACGCAACTGGACGATATTGATCTTGTGACAGTTCAGGCGAGCTTCGATATCGGTGCGCTCTACAGGAACTTTACGCAGAGCTTCATCATGGGGCGAGGTGTGAAGAAGGACACTGAGCTTGCCTCGCCCGTGTTTGCATCCGCTCAACTTCAGAGGCGCCGGGTGCTGGAAGGCGGCGGCTGGAGCGAGTGGGAAGTCATTCCGCGACCGAAGATCGATCCGCATCGGGCGATGCTGAGTGCTCCGGAAAAGGTCGACTTCGATATCAGTGTGCAAAAGACTCGTTTCAGACCGTTTGAGATTCAGCGGAGTATTCTCCAGCCCAGACCTTACAATTTCGCATCCTCCAATGCAGTGTGGCTTGCCCCCTCTTTCCATAAGGAATACGTCAAGATTGCCGAAAGGGAGAAGAAAGAAGCTCAGCGCTTAGAGCGTGAGCGTATTCGTGACGAAAAGTCTCGTGATCGGGGGAGGCCGACGGCTTACGGAGGAACGCAAGGCCGCAGTCGTACATCGCGCGGCGGTGCGTATGCCGGCGACTATGGAGACAATGCCTATGGTGCAAACACAAGATCGCGAACCACCAGGCAGCCTGTAAGAGGTCGGCGCACAAACGACCCGCGTCGAAGCCGGGATACGACCGGGGGCAGGGGCGACTATTACGGTGAGGGCGATGAATTAGACTACGGCGCCGATTACCAGCGGCGGGAGCCGCAGACCGGTACGCTTGACAGCGTGATTGCCGAAAATCGGAAGGTCATGATCTATACAGAGCAGCAACTGCGGGATATGAAGGAGCCGCTTGTTTTCTGGGCGCACGATGACACCGTCGAGCCGGGCAATACCTATCAGTACAGAATCCGATTAGGAGTTTTCAATCCGATAGCGGGCAAAAACTGGTTCTACCCGCAGGAGGAGCAGTACAAGGACCAGGTCGTCCTGTGGAGCGAGTTTGCGGAAATCGACGAGGACGTGAAAATCGATCCCATGATCTATTTCTTCCCTACTGGTATTGCCAAAACCGCCGACAAGAAGGTGGCGATCGATGTGTTCAAGTACTACTCCGGCAACTGGCGAAGCGAGGCTTTCGACGTTCACCCGGGCGAGATGATCGGCAAGCTGGTTGATTCGAAAGAGCCGAGCCCCGTTGCGAGTGCGAGGGATGCTTACGCCGAATATGACGAATATGATGCCGGCATGACGACCAATACCATGCCGGAAAAGATCGACTTCGACACCGGCGCCATGCTTGTGGATATTGTCAAGACCGATGCGTGGGCGGGACCTCGCCCACTTGTTCGCACCAGGATTGCCGATCTTCTTTATACCCGCGACGGCGTTAACATGCTGCATCTTCCGGTACAGAGAAGCAACTGGCCGTCGGTAATGCGAGTCCAGTACGCCAAAGTCGACGAGGCGTCCCGGGAAACTGTTGATCTTCAACAGGGTAAGAACCAGACCAAGGTTGATCTGTTCGGGCGGCAGGGCCGGACGATGGACAGGCGAATGGACAGTCGCCGAGGAGATTATGACTATGATATGGAGGGGGGCTACATGGACTCGCGTTTGGAACGATCCGGCAGAGGCTACTGAGGTTATCAGGCCCGACCGGATGATTATTTGACCCAACGCAGAGCGATAAGTGGCTCGGCGTCTTCTACGTCCCGGGCGAAATCGACAGTCAATTCACGGGGTTGTTGCGGCATCAGATCGATGTAGTTGTCGCTTAGTTGCGCCGGTATGCTGGTCGTAACCTGCACGTCCTTTACCACCGTATCGGATTGCAGCGTAATTACCCATTTCCTCTTGTCAAGTTGCCTGAACGTTCGGGCTATCTGTGCTTTTGGCCAATCCATGTATTTGTCGGGCAGGTAGAGGAAGTTGTTCTGCGCGATCACACCGTCGGCATTTTCCATCGCCAGTTGCAGGATGGACTGTTGCGGATTCTTCGGACGGACGAGGGCTTTTGGCAGTCGCAGGGGCGTCGATGTCGACGACGGCCCAATTGCCAGAGCCAGATCGACCTTGTCCAGCAGATTTCCCTGCATATCCATCAACCGACATATCAGCGTCGCAGCTAACGGCTCGGGCATGTCGTTGACGACGACGGCCTGGGCGGATGCGAGCGTCGGTTCAATGTCCGGCCTTGCGCTGTTGGACTCGGTCAAAAGTGTGGGCAGGATGCCGGCGAAGAATCGGCGGGCATAGAAGTAAAGGGCCTTGGGCTTCTTGAGACAATCCACAGCCGACCAGCTTATCGCGGGACAGCAATCGTTGAACTGCCAGAACAGCACGCCGCTGTTGACATTGTTGTGTGCGCGGAGGTACTCGACATATTCCTTCACCCGGCGGGCCTGGGTCAGTTGGGTCAGATAGACTAATTGTTCCAGGTCGGCGGGCGGGTCGAAGAGTTCGGACAGATAACGAAACAGCCGGGCGTTGCCGTCGAGCTGGTAGTTGTGTTTTTCAATTGCCCGGGTCGCCGTAACGGGGCTCTCGTCGGTGCAGAAGCTCTTTACAGTGTCGACGTCCGGCAGCGACTGCATGCCGAACTCCGTAACGAATCGAGCGACATCGCCGACGGTGTAATTTCGCCCCGGCTGATTACCGCTCCAGATATCCCACTGATGGATAGTGCCCGAGCCGGGGTCATTGGCGTCCTGCATGTTCGAGAAGGGCGTTGTGCCGATGTAATCCCGTTCGTGATCGAGTTCTGAGAGCAGATCGCCCAAGAGCCTGTGGTAGATCGCCTTGCCGTAAAACTTCTTGCCTTTGCCGAGTCGGCCTTTGGCGTGCAGCCAGTCGATTTCATTGTTGCCGCACCAAAGGACCAGGCTCGGATGGCTGCGTAGTCGTTTTATGACGGCGGTCGCTTCGATTTTGACGGCGTCGAGAAACCACTTTCTGTCCGGGTAGTAAGAGCAGGCGAACATGAAGTCCTGCCAGACCATGATGCCGAGTCTGTCGCAGAGTTCGTAGAAGCAGGGGTCTTCATAGTAACCGCCGCCCCAGACGCGAAGCATGTTGATGTTGGCGCCGGCTGCGTCGGTCAGGAGGGCTTGGTAATCGGCCGGTTTCTGTGAGCCGGGAAAGATCGTCAGCGGGATCCAGTTTGCGCCGCGGACGTAGACTGGCTGCTGGTTGATCTCAAAGCGGAAACTCTGCCCGTGCCTGTCTCTTGTTCGATTCAGGTGGACGGTTCGAATGCCCACATCCCGTGCAACATGGTCGATGCGTTCGTCGCCGGAGTAGAGATCCACCGCGAGTTTGTAGAGGCTGGGTTGGCCGTAGCCGTTGGGCCGCCAGAGATGCGGATTATCGACCCTGATGATGGTCGACTGGTTGTTCCGCCCGGGCTGGAACCAGAGGGTCTGCTCGATTCTCGTGTCTTCGTAAGTGAGGCTGAGTTTGCAGACAAGCGGATATCGCAGCTCCGATTCCTGCGAGGTATTTGTGTCGATCTGCACTGCCGCGGCGACATCGGCGTGCTGGCGGCTGCAATCGATGGTGCGCACATGGAGGTCCTGGATTCGCGCTCCGGCGATGCCCTCGATGCGCACCGGCCGAAAGATGCCGCATCCGGGCAGCGACGGACACCAGTCCCAGCCGAACTGATACTGCGCCTTGCGGATATAAGACCGACAGGCCGAGCCAAAGTAAAACTCGGTCAGCTTGCCGTAGCGGTTCATGAGCTTTTCGGCATGCGCCGCCGCCGGGGACAGCTTGACAAGCAGTCGGTTGCCCGTCGGTTTCAGGAGTCGGGTAACATTGAAACGGTGGACGATGAACATGTTGTCGGGCTTGCCGATGAGCTTGTCGTTGAGCCATATTTGTGCGACGGTGTCCAGGCCGTCAAAGACCAGATCGATACGCCCGCACTGGAGCAGGTCGGCGGGTGCGTCGAAAACCTTCCGAAATATCCACGGGCGACGGCTTATGTGGGCGAATGTTTGCGGATTGGCGCTGAGGTCCGCCGGGTCGATTTGCGCGACGCCGATCAGGCAGGTAAAG
>JAGHBX010000567.1 GCA_021160785.1 Planctomycetota bacterium
ACTTATATGTACCGCTATTAAATTTGCCGGGCATTTTCAACACGCAAGCAGACAATATCCCCGCTCCGACACCCTATCTTTTCGCAAAAGAGCCAAAAATCCAACATTGGCGTAGCAAAATCCAAACAGACGCCTTCAAAATTGGCATCGCATGGGCCGGCAATCCGATACACACCAACGACCATAACCGTTCCTGCGCTCTGCAGAATTTTACTCCATTGGCCGAAATCAGGAATGTCAAATTATTCAGCCTGCAAAAAGGCCCCGGCATCGAGCAGATAAAAAATTGGCAGGGTGCTGCAGAGCTGATCGACCTCGGACAGGCGTTTGAAGACTTCACCGACACCGCCGCCGCCATTGAAAACATGGACCTAATAATCTCAGTGGACACTTCCGTAATACATCTCGCCGGAGCAATGGGTAAGCCGGTTTGGACTCTTTTACCCTTCATGCCGGACTGGCGATGGATGATGGAAAAACAAGACTGCCCATGGTATCCGACTATGAGACTTTTCCGGCAGGAAAGACCAGGCAACTGGCACGGCCTGTTCGAACAGCTCGCCCACATGCTGCATAAACTGGCTAACAACGTGTAAATAAACATCTTTCATTTTGGCATGAACGCAACTCACGATTTGCGACTAACCAGCGATACCTGCGCCAGAGTAGCTACGAGGGCGTTTTCTACACGGAGAGGCCAGTCGCCGAGTTTGAACTTTTCAAAACCTTCGGACCGCATAATTTCCAACTCGAAAGGCACCCACCCACCTTCCGGGCCTATGGCAATTATTATTTGATCGGCCCCTTCTAACAGCGAACTATTAAGATAGCTCTCGCATTCGACGTCAGCTACCAGTTTTACGACCTTACCATGCTCATCCGATTCGAGCCGCCGAACGACTTCTTCAAAAAAGCAACGGAACCTGGGATTGATGCTGACTTTTGGTAAGCGAGTGCCTTTCCCCTGACTCAAACCTTTTTCCAGATAATATCGAATCCTCTCAGGCCGGGCAACCGAAGCGCTGAAAAAACACTTCTCGACACGGTTGGCATTTACGAAATGAACCCTCCTGACACCCATCGTCGCCGACACCTGGAGTACTTTTTTAAATGTCTGGGGCCTTGGAAGAGCGCATACGATATCTATCGCAGGACTTCTCTGGCGTACGTCTTTAAGCCATTGGCATTCAAGGACGATCCGGTCTTTTTCAATTGCTCTGACAATCGCCGCACCAACAGGTCCGTCCACCAGGCCAACTTCCAGTCGGTCGCCAACTGACGCCCTTAGCACACCAATAATATGCCGACGGCGTGTACCGCCAACAATAAAAATGCCGCCATCGCCCCGGTCATCTTCTGTCAGTATTAGCAGGTTCAATTTAGCAGTCCGTCATTTTTTTTGAATTTAATGGACCTGGTCCAATTATTAGTAGAATTTTTTAGTCTTCTTCATGTCGCCATCTTTGAAACCATCCATGCCCTCCATTTTACCATATCAATCAAAACAAACTCAAGCCCCATTGCAGGGCCGCACAGGCACAGAAAAACACAGCAAAACGGACACAGAAATCATCTTGCCCGAAAATCATAAGCACAGACCTTTGTTTCCAGTATATTTGCAAATCGCCGGAAAAAATTAAAAATTTTTCGGCCTTTTCCCTCTCCAGCCAGCTTAACACGCGATTATCAGTATCATCTGTAATGATATTACAGGTCCGCTATTAATAGCGATATTTCACACGAAAACCCCCCTTAAGTTTTCCTTATCTCCGTCGAAAATGCAATTGAAGGGTATTTTTTCACCCGACGCGCTTGTTGCGCCATTAAATAAGTAAGTGAGGCTTGACAGGGCCTAAAGAAGTAAACGTTTATTTTTTCAAGGAGTCTGGACTATGTTAGCAATCAAGAACAACATTATGGCGGGTAACGCTGCCAGGCACTTGGGCAAGGCTTATGACAGTCTGGCCACGAGTGTCGAAAGGCTTGCGTCAGGCCTCCGCATTAATAGTGCGAAGGACGATGCAGCAGGCTTGGCTGTACGAGAGTTAATGCGTGCAGATACTGCTGTACTGCAGCAGGGCTCACGTAATGCCTCGGATGGCATTAGCATGCTGCAAACGATGGAAGGTGCGATGGCGGTTATGGATGATAACCTCATCCGAATGAAAGAGTTGGCTGAGCAAGCCGCAACAGGATCATATTCTGCCGCACAGCGTATCATTATGAATGCTGAGTTTGCAGAAATGGCCTCTGAAATCGAACGAATCGCCGGAGCAACTGCCTTTAACGGCATAACGATGCTCAACACTGCTACCGGTTCTGTTCAGATTCACGTCGGTACTACCAGCACGATTGATGTCGCTAACGTCGATATGACTAAATCAGGGCTGAGTATTGAGACCGGTGACGGCCAATGGTCAATCATGACTCTCGATGCCGGCTATGCCGCCATTACGTCAACCGTCCTGGATTTCAGTGGCGGCAACTACGACTTCGACGTAACATTTGGTAGTGAGGAAGTAATCGACCTCAGTCTGACATCCGGTCAGTACACCCTCGATGAACTAAAAGATGCAATCAACTCAGCATCCCTGAATCCGGCTACAATGTACGATGCCGACGGTAATGAGCTCTTTTATCAGGCTGCCTCGATCGTAGAAACCGATGCGGGCAACTATAAGCTGAAACTCACAGCCAGAGACACTGCATCAACTACCCTTACTATCGATATGGCCGCCGCGACTGCTACTACCGTGGCGGACGGTATATTCGGTACTGATTCGGCAAATGGCGAGTCGCTCCTGGATGACTCTAAGTTCGAGAAAGCGATTGCCACAGGCGGCTGGGAAGAAGATAGCGCCGGCGGCGCAGGTGCGGGTCTGAACATTTTGAGCACAGCGGCTGCGGTTACCGCATTAGCTACAATTGGCTCTGCTATCAGCACAAAGGATGCAGCTCGTGCGTCATTCGGTTACAAGATGAACCGTCTCGAGAGCACGATCTCGATTCTCGATATTCAGTCCGAGAATCTGATGTCTGCGGAATCCCGAATTTCCGATGTTGACGTTGCCACAGAGATGGCAACCTTGACCAGGACGCAGGTGCTGTCGCAAGCCGGTATCAGCATGTTGGCTCAGGCTAACTCGATGCCTCAGATGGCTCTTACACTTCTCAGATAAGCACCATGGATTTTTGAACGACCCCTCGGGGAGATTGGTCGGTACCGACCAATCTCCCCATAAGTTAAAAACGCAATAATACATCAGAACATATTATTAACGGAGTGATATTATGAAGGGCGTCGAAACATACCAGGAAACCGCAGTTACCACCCAAAACAAAGGCAAACTCGTCGTTATGCTGTACGAAGGCGCCATCAAATTCCTGAAAATGGCAATCAGAGAAATCGAGGCCAAAAACCCCGAAGCAAAAGGCGAGTACATTAGCAAGGCAACAGATATACTTTTCGAGTTAAATACCGTTCTGGACACAGAAGCCGGCGGCGAGGTCGCGACAAATCTGCGAAAGTTATACCTGTTTATGGGCCGACACCTCTCAGAAGCAAATGCAAAACAGGATATCGGCAAGATCGAAGAAGTGATCAAGCTGTTAGAAGAGCTGAACCAGGGCTGGAAAGCAATTGCCTGACGAAAACAGTCGAACTGTATAAAATCCTGACATTTCCGCCTTGCTGGCAAGGCTTAATGCCGTTTTATCAATCAAAAGGGGGACATTTCGCGCATTTGGCACAATTTTTGCTGTTTCTTTGGACGTTGCGCCCCCTTAACAGGCAGCGATTATATAAACAGACACAACGCTTCTAATATTGTTGGCTATTTTAGGTTTCTTTAGAGGTCGCTATGGCGAAAAAAAAGAAAGAGAGAAAGTCCATAAGAACCAAAAAGGTTAATCTTTCAGTAGAAAAGTCCGACCAAACTGAGTTTCCCAGCTACGACGAATGGAAACGGAATATGCCGGACTGGCTTAATAAAATTAAGCGTCTTATAGGTTGTGGATATACCAAGCAAGCTCATCGGCTGCTCGATGAAGAGAAGATTCAAAAAAAACTGGCGGATATTAATGATGCAAAAACCAAAGTTTTTGTCCTGCATGCAGTTGCCGGGCTGCTTGACGAGACAGGCCAGCTTGAAAGAGCTGCGCAGTATTACACTGACATGCTTGATATCCCGGAGACATCCAGGGTCAAAGAACTTTCCGTACTCTACCAAAAAGCGGGTGTGCTGTGTTTTAAATGCGCCAGGATCAAACAGGCCATTGAGCATTTGAACCGGGCAGACCAGTTAGCGCCGAACAATATATCCACATTGAACTGTCTTGCCGGGGCTATCATGAAGTTTGGACGCCTTGAAGAAGCGATGGATTTATTGAGAAAAGCGATAAGTATAAACCCTCAAGCCAGAAGTGTTTATTCAAACCTTCTATTGGACTATAATTATCTTCCCGATGCGAAATCATCCGAGGTCTTTGAAGAATCAAAAAAATGGGCGCAAATCCAGGCGCCCGTAAACCTTGCTTTCACCAATCACGACAATTCCCTTGATCCGCACAGAAAACTGCGTATAGGCTATATCTCCCCTGACTTCAAAATCCATTCTGTAATGTATTTTTTTGAGTCCCTTTTGAATGGACATGATAGAAATAAATTTGAAGTTTACGGTTACGGCAATGTCGAGGCGCCTGATGACCGCACAGAAGAGCTTATTTACAAATTCGATTATTATCGAGACATATATAATGTTGATGATAAAGAGGTTGCCGAACTTATCAGATCCGATTCGATAGATATACTTGTCGATCTGGCGGGTCATACCGGACAAAGCAGAGTTCACGTTCTTGCTTATAAACCCGCTCCGATTCAAGTTTCTTATCTTGGCTATCCAAATACGATAGGTATGACACAGATTGATTACAGACTCACCGATGCTATTGCTGATACCCCTGACCAGCAGAAATATTATACCGAAAAACTTGTTTTTCTGCCTAACGGCTTTCTCTGCTACAACCCCGGTAAACTGCAGCCGACAGTCAAGTCTTTGCCGATGTCGCACGAAGACTCTATTACATTCGGGTGTTTTAACAATATTAGCAAGTTGAGTCCTGTTATGGTAAAAATCTGGGTTGACATTCTCAACTCGGTGCCGAATTCAAGGCTGATGTTAAAGTTTTTCGAAGGCCCGGATCCAGAGATTCGACAATACTATTACAACTTGTTCGCAGAATACGGCCTTGAAAACCCCGAAGAGCGGATAATCATTTTAGGGTTTGTAGTGATCGAGCAACATCTTGACCTTTACAATAGTATCGACATTGCTCTTGATACATATCCCTACAACGGCACGACAACCACCTGCCAGGCACTTTTAATGGGCGTACCGGTTATAACTCTTGCTGGTTCCCGCCATTCCTCACGAATCGGCCTTGATATTCTAACGCGTCTTGAAATGCAGTTTTTCGCAGCTCAGAGTCACGAAGAGTATGCCAAAAAGGCCATCGCCCTTGCCTCAAAGCCCGAAGCGCTTACACAAATCCGCAAAACCATGCGTCAAAGGCTTGCTGCAAGTCCGTTATGCAATTACGAACTTATTACCAGTGACATTGAAAATGCTTATCGCCGGATGTGGCAAGATTACTGCCGTTCAAAAGGAATTGAAACAGAGCAAGTCGCGTCCCGGCAGGATGCCGATTATAGACCTCGAAGATGTTCAGGCCGTACTGTCGTTGACAATATCATTTCCGCCGACAAATTTTACCAGGCCGGCAAACGCGCTAAAGCTGTAAAATACTCCACGGCCGCCTTTGATGAATTGTCGTCGGATAACAGAGAAGAACCTCCACAGCAATTACTTGAAAGATATAATGCCGACGATTTGCAATCACTTGTTTTTAATTTTCGTATGGACACTATGGCGTACAGCAGTTATTACGGGTACGATCAGTACTGCCGGATTTATTCCAAGGCCCGGAAAATGAATCCCTCAAATCCCGAGATTGATCTTAGGATTGGTCTGCTTATGGCTCTTCAGGCGAGAATAAAAAATGTGAAAATCCAGGATAAGTACATTAAACTTCTCGAAATCGCCGATAGTAAACTGAATAACGAACGCTCCAAAGCTGTCCTTGCCCTTGCCAAAGGCGAGCTTATAGAATTATCACTGCCGTACGATTGGGCAAGAATTCACCTTTATCCTGATTTAATTAATACTACTACTTATGTGCTTTTGGAACAGGGCGACTGGTTCGAAAAAAACGATCTTAATTTTTTCCGCTCGATTATTCGTTCCGATGATACTGTCTTCGATCTCGGCGCCAATGTCGGTCCATACTCTATCAGTGCCGCAGCAAGAACTAATGGTAAGGTAATTGCTGTTGAACCTGCGTCAGAGACTTTCGAACTGCTTAACAGGTCTGCTTCGCAATTTTCCAACATGACAGCTATTCATGCCGCCATAAGCGACAAGCCCGGTACTGCTTTCTTGTCTTGTGACGACGGCCCTTCTGAAGAATTCAAGCTTTCCGACAACAACGAAACTCAGGGTGAGGAAGTGCCTGTGGTTACTATTGACGATATTGCCGCCGAGCACGGCATTGAAAGTGTCGATATAATCAAGATGGATGTTGAAGGCCATGAACTAAATGCACTTGCCGGCGCAAAAAAAGTTATTTCAAACGGCTCCCCAATTATCTTTTATGAAGTAAAGCATTGCAATGACTTACATCCTGAGTTGATCGATGCCTTCGAGTATTTCGGCTATGATTCTTATTTTACTCTGCCCGATGCAAAAACGATTGTCAAATACAACAAGGAGATTCCGCTTGACGGATATCTGCTCAATATGATAGCCATTCGGCCGGAATCACTCCAGCGTCTGGAAGGATTGGCTAATATAGAACAATCACAAGAGGATGTGCTGGAGAACATGGCGGCGGTCAAGTGACACGAAGATTGCATATCGGTGGAGAACAACCCCATCCTGACTGGGAGATCTTTAACATTCAAAAGGGCCCCAACGTGGACCACGAAGGCGATGCGAAGGATTTGTCGCGTTTTGAAGACCGGACATTCGACGAATTGTACGCCTCTCACATAATAGAACATTTCGACTACAACGGACCGCTGCAGAAAGCCCTTAAAGAATGGTGCAGAGTACTCAAGCCAGATGGCAAACTATATCTGAGCACACCTGATATGGACATGTTGTGCAAATGGTTTACGATGCGGGAAAGATTTACATTTCAGGAGCGTTTTCAGATAATGCGCACGATGTTCGGCGGACATATCGACCAGTATGACTATCACTATGTCGGCCTTTTTTTTGACCTTTTAGCCTCGCTTCTCACTGAAGCAGGATTTCAGGAAGTCGAAACGGTGAAATATTTCGGTATTTTTGAAGATGCCAGCAGACTTTGTTTAGGAAGTTTTCCTATGAGCCTCAATGTTATTGCTTTCAAAGGCTGCGGTGATTGCCGCAAAACCTGACGGATTTGCGAAAATATACTCCTCGATGCGAGCCGGAACGGCAACAAGTGGCCTTTGTAACAGAGGACGTAAAAATAATCAGCGAGTAATTGCAACCCACGGGGACGGAGTCTGTTTGGACATTGCAGCTTGCGGCATTGAGAGCATCACAGGAGTATTACAATGAAAGTCGTGATTCTGGCAGGAGGATTTGGCAGCCGCCTTCAGGAAGAAACTGCAATACGACCTAAACCGATGGTCGAAATTGGCGGTAAGCCTATCCTCTGGCACATTCTGAACATCTACTCGACGTTCGGGTTCAATGAGTTCGTTCTGGCTTTGGGCTACAAAGGCGAGTACATAAAAAAATATTTTCTAAACTTCTATGCGGTAAACAACGACCTGACGGTGGACCTTGCCAATGGCAAGAGCGAGATTCACGAGGGAAAGCAGCCAGGCTGGAGAATCAATCTGGTGGATACCGGGCCGAAAACGATGACCGGGGGCCGCATCAAGCGACTACAGCCGTGGATTGGTAATGAAACATTTTTGGCAACGTACGGTGATGGTCTATCTGATGTTTCTATTGACGAATTGCTTTCTTTTCATAAGTCACACGGTAAAGTGGCTACGCTAACAGCGGTTAGGCCTCCCGCGCGGTTTGGGGGGCTCAATATTGATGGCGGCCGGGTCGTTGAGTTTGCTGAAAAGCCGCAAAGCGGAGAGGGATGGATCAATGGAGGATTTTTTGTTCTTGAACCGGAAATATTCGATTACATTGAAGGTGATGGCACTTTGTTTGAAGGGGAACCCATGCAGAAACTGGCCTCTGACGGGCAATTAATGGCATTTCAACATGAAGGTTTCTTTCAGCCGATGGATACGATGCGTGAGTGTAATATTCTGGAAGACCTGTGGGCATCGGGAAAAGCACCCTGGAAGGTGTGGCGGGATTGAGAGATGATTTCTGGAAAAACAAATCTGTCCTGATTACCGGGCATACCGGGTTCAAAGGGGCGTGGCTGTCTCTCTGGCTTAACAGTCTTGGCGCCAACGTCAGTGGGTACGCTACAGAGCCGCCTACAAACCCAAGTCTTTTTGAACTTGCGTCGGTAGGCATTTGTACGCAATCGACTATTGCCGACATTAGAGACTCCGCCTCGTTAGAGGGAGTATTCAAATCAAATCAACCTGAAATTGTTTTTCATCTGGCCGCCCAATCCCTTGTCAGGCCTTCTTACAAAGACCCTGTCGAGACCTTTACTACCAATGTTATTGGGACGGTTAATGTACTCGAGTCAATTCGCAACTGTAAGTCTGTTAAAGCTGTAGTTATTGTCACCAGTGACAAGTGCTATGAGAATCGTCAATGGGCCCGGGGATATAGAGAAAATGACCCTTTGGGGGGTTACGATCCCTATTCATCCAGCAAAGCGTGTGCCGAACTTGTGACGGCCTCTTATCGCTGCTCCTTTTTTAATCGAAAAGATTCTCAGGCCGGCTGCCCTTCTATTGCTTCGGCGCGAGCCGGCAACGTCATAGGGGGCGGCGACTGGGCGGCGGATCGGCTGATTCCCGACTTGGTAAGAGCTCTTATTGATAATCGTTCGGCGGTTATTCGCAACCCTCTTGCGATACGGCCGTGGCAGCATGTTCTTGAGCCCTTGTCCGGTTATATTACTCTTGCCGAATCCTTATGTGACAGTCAAAGCGGCACGGATCAAGCGTGGAATTTCGGGCCGGATGAAGAAAATGTGCGTTCGGTGAATGATGTGTGCGATGGTATGGCCGGCCGATTTGAAGATGCAGCGTATTGGCGGCGGGATACTTCCCAAAATCCTCATGAGGCCCATTTACTGCAACTGGACTCGTCTAAAGCGCGTCGTGAACTTGGATGGGAAAGCATTCTTGGTTTTGAAGAGGCCCTGGACTGGACTGCGCAATGGTACAAGGGATATATGGCCGGTAAAGATGCCCGTGAGTTGACATTAAATGATATTGACCGTTATCAGTTGCGTCTAAGCAGATCGATCCAGGCGGCTTTTATATGAAATGTCGCGCCTGCCAACAGGAATTGAATCATACGTTTGTAGACCTTGGCGTTTCACCGCTTAGCAATAGTTATTTGGCTGCCGATGGTCTTGAAGCGATGGAGCCGCATTACCCGTTGAAGGTTTTGTTGTGTACGCATTGCTGGCTGGTGCAGCTTGGGGCAGTCACAAAGCCGGAGAATATATTCAGTGATTATGCATATTTCTCCTCTTTCTCTGAGACCTGGCTTCGCCACGCGAAAGACTACGTCGAGAAAATGGTCCAACGTTTCGAATTCAATGAAGGTCATAAAGTAATCGAAATTGCCAGCAACGACGGTTACCTGCTGCAATATTTTGCTGATAGAAACATTCCTGTTCTTGGCATCGAGCCGGCTGCGAATGTCGCCAGGGTTGCCGTTGCCAGGGGTGTTGAAACCCTGGTTGAGTTTTTTGGGGTTGAAACAGCAAAGAAACTGGCTGCCGAAGGGAAAAAGGCCGACTTGCTTTTGGGCAATAATGTTCTGGCGCATGTGCCCGATCTCAATGATTTTATAACGGGCATGAAAATCGCCCTAAAACCGGGCGGCGTCATCACCATGGAATTCCCCCACTTGATGAGGTTGATGTCCGGCAACCAGTTTGATACGATTTACCACGAGCACTTTTCTTATTTTTCATTTATTAGTGTAGAGAAGGCTTTTGCACGTCATGGCATCACCCTGTTTGATGTTGAAGAGCTTTCTACGCATGGCGGGTCATTGAGGATTTATGGATGTCATGAGGGAGACGCCGCCCGCCCCATAACCGATAATGTTGACGAATTGCGAGATCGTGAATTAAGTGCAGGGTTTGACCGGATTGAGACATATCAGGGGTTTGCAAAACAAGTCGAAGAGAGCAAACGAAATTTGCTCGAGTTTTTAATTGAAGCCAAACGTCAGGCCAAAACCGTCGTTGGTTACGGCGCACCCGCCAAGGGTAATACTTTGCTGAACTATTGCGGCATTCGCACCGATTTTCTCGATTACACGGTGGACCGCAGCCCGCACAAACAAGGACATTTTCTCCCCGGCACGCGAATCCCGATATTCGCCCCTGAAAAGATTCGCGAAACCAAACCCGACTACGTTCTGATACTTCCCTGGAACCTCAAGGACGAGATTGCTTCGCAGATGGCGCATATACGAGACTGGGGAGGACGGTTCGTCGTTGCCATCCCCAAAGTCGAGGTGCTCCCATGATTTTCACC
>JAGHBX010000338.1 GCA_021160785.1 Planctomycetota bacterium
ACCTGTGTCAGGTACGCAGGACTGCCGTATGGAAATGTCACGGCGCAGAATAAATGCGTCGGTTGACCGAAACAGCAGCCATTGAGGAAACAGCCTATTCTACCGAACGCCAGGCCCAACATCAGGCCTATCGCCAGAATGTCAAAATAACATTTCAGCGGGAGTTTGTTGCGGAGCAGATACACAAAGATGACCACGATTGCAAGCATTACGCCCCCGAGGAAGACCAATCCCCCCTGCCAGACGGCAAAGATGGCGAAGAAATTGCCTTTGAAGCTTGCATAGTTGTCCACGACAAAAAATATCCTTGCGCCGATGACGCCTGAGATGAGCGCATAAAGGGCGACATTGGTAACGTGGTCCGGGTTCTGGCCTGCGCGGCGGCTGATGTACCGCATCAGGAGGACGGCCATGAGGAATCCTGTCACCATCATCAGGCCGTAGCTTTTTACCGTGACATGGATGACGGGCAGTTCAAAGAGTTCGGGAAACATTGGTTTATCTCATAAAATCCGTTTTATAATGCTTACGATTTAGATTTCTCGTGTGTACGCGGGTAAGCGGCTTTACAACAATAACCTAAAGCCCCACTCGCGGGAATTTACTACCCTAAGGGTATTTTGTTGTGTTCGTCCGGGACCACAACTTTCGGTTTGAGTTTTGCCGCCTCTTCCGGTGTGTACCAGGCAAAGTTCATGAAAATAACAATGTCGCCGGGGCTGAACTTTTTTGCCGCGGCGCCTAAAATTTCAATATCGCCCGAACCCGCCGGCGCAGGGACGACATACGTTTCCACCCGCGAGCCGTTGGTGACGTTGGCTATCAGGATCGCCTCGTACGGCAAAATGCCGGCTGCCTCCAGCAAATCGGTATCGATCCCAACGCTGCCAGGGTAATCAACCTTGGTTGCAGTCACCGTGGCCCGATGTATTTTGCCTTTTAATGCTTTTATCAACACCAGATCAATTCTTTCTTCAAAACTAAGTTAACGGTTGTCGTATAGTATAGCCGCTGTATTATACCGACTCTTATTGTTTGTTCAAGTCTACAATTATATTGTCTATTAATCGTGTCGTTTTGACCCTGGCGGCGACCGCGATAATCGCCCTTTCGGTGATTGTATCGAGTTCCGACAACGTCTCAGGGTCGACGACGCTTACGTATTCGACCGCCACGCCAGCCGCCGATTGCAGGATCTCGTTCATGGCGGCAATAATCTCTCGGCTGCTGCGGGCGCCCTGCTGAACCATTTGGCGCGCTCTCGTCAGAGCTTTGTACAACAGCAAAGCGTCTTTTCGCTGTTGGTCGTCGAGATATCTATTGCGGCTGCTCATCGCCAGGCCGTCTTTTTCGCGAACGGTGGGGCAAATCTCGATTTCAAGCGGCAGATTCGTGTCGGCAACCATCCGCTTAATCACAATCGCCTGCTGGGCATCCTTTTGCCCGAAAAACGCGATATCAGGCCGAACGATATTGAACAGCTTATTGCATACGGTCGTTACGCCCCGAAAGTGCCCGGGCCTATTTCGCCCGCACAACCCGGTCGTTAACTCCTCGACATTAACCCACGTCATATTCGGGCTCGGATACATCTCGTCTACGTCCGGGACGAAAATAAGTTCTACACCGCCCTTGGCGCACAGGCGGCTGTCGACCTCGATATCGCGCGGATACTCGTCAAGGTCCTCATTGGGTCCGAATTGTGTCGGGTTTACGAAGATACTCACGACGACATAGTCGCACGCCTGCACGGCCGCATCGATCAGCGACGTATGCCCGGCGTGCAGGGCGCCCATCGTCGGCACAAGACCGATACGTTTGCCGTCGCGACGGGCCTGCTCGATCCGCTTGCGAACCGTTGCTATTTTTCCGGTGATTTCCATACGTAATGTCTCACTTCATCCGCCAATATGCTAATCTGGGCCGCATCCCTGCAATTAAACCGACCGGCGTCAAGCCGAATCACAGGACATTTGCGCCATCCGGCAAATAACCGGTCATAGTCCTGGGCAAAAGCTTCCAATGCAGGCAGGTCGATCACTTTTTCATAAGGACGATTGCGCGAATCGATCCGCGCCATGCATGCGGCCGGCGAATCGTAAAGATAGACCGCCAGGACGCACTCTGCAACAGCGGCGGCGATGGCGTCGTGTGTGGGCATATATGAGTCCAACTGTTCGGGTGAAAGTGTTCTTGTCGCAAATATCATTTCCTTGTCGAAAACGTAATCGCTGACTGCGACGGCGCCGGGGGTGAGTTTATCCTTGCCGAGTTGCTCCTCCCTGCTGTTTAAGAAATACAATTGCGAATCGAGCGCCAGGTCCTTTCTGCCGGCGTAGACCTGCGGCATATAAGGATTTGTGTCGTAGGCTTCGGCGATCATCGCACAGTCGAGCGCCTGGGCCAGGCCTCGGGCAAGCGTTGTCTTGCCCACGCCGATTATACCTGCAATCGAGATCAACTGCGCCCTGTCGGACGAAAGGAAGAAATCGCCGCCGTTTAATCTCGCTGCAAGTTCATTCATCGGCTGCTTCAAAACGGGGTGCATTAGTTCGCCGTTCAGTTCGCACATGCCTTTCAGGACAAAACTGCGAAGGTGCATCTGGCTGTGGGGAACGATCAGTGCAGGGCTGGATATGACCTCGCCGCCATACAGCAGCAGATCCAGGTCAATTGTGCGAGGCCCCCACTTTTTGCCCGGCGCCCTGCCTAATTGGTCTTCGATTGAAACCATCTTCTCAAAGAGTGCTTGCGGGGCCAAATCCGTTTCGATACACGCCGCCGCATCCATATACTCAGGCTGGTCGGCGGGGCCGAGCGGTTCGCTTTCAACCAGGTTGCTCATACCGGTCAGCGTGATGTGTTCGGATGCGTCGAGCAGCCGGGCGGCGGCGGCTATATTAGCTTTGCGGTCGCCAAGGTTGGCGCCGAGAGCAACGTATGCTGTTGTCGTTTGCGAGCCGGGTTTCACGATAAGCGTTACCTTAGAACTTCTAACAAAATGAAACGTGGCACGGGCATCCTGCCCGTGAATCATGGGCAAGATGCCCATGCCACTCTAAAACACTCATTTTGTTAGGTGCTCTTAAAGTTTTGGTAATATTTTAGCCACGTACGAAAAAAAGTATGAAACCGCCTTCGGCGGAAGCTGTCTTATTCTGGATTCCCGCTTTCGCGGGAATGACAAACTGGTCTCACAATCACTTAAAGTGTCTTGAGTTTTGCAAAACGGCCCATAGCTTCCTTAACATTTTCGGGCTTGTTAAAGGCGCTGAGTCTGAAATATCCTTCGCCTGAAGTTCCGAAACCCGCCCCCGGTGTGCCCACAACATTGGCCTTTGACAGCAGAATATCGAAAAATTCCCACGAACCGACGCCGGCGGGAGTCTTCAACCACACATACGGTGCATTGACGCCGCCGTAGATTTCGTATCCGAGCTTTGTCAGGGACCGGCGGATCGTCGCGGCGTTTGACATGTAAAGGTCAATGATGGCGCGAATCTGCGTTTTGCCCTTTGGCGTGTATATCGCCGCGGCGCCGGCCTGGGAGATGTAACTTGCACCGTTAAACTTGGTCGAATGCCGTCTGTTCCAGATCGGGTTGACATCGACAGCGGCGCTGGCGGCGGTGTACGCCCGCAGCGCTTTTGGGACCACCGTCAGCGCACAACGCATACCGGTGAAGCCGGCAGTCTTGGAGAAACTGCGAAACTCGACGGCGACTTCCTTTGCGCCGTCTATCTCGTAGATCGAATGCGGAATCGCCGGATCGGAGATAAACGCTTCGTAGGCGGCGTCGAAAAGTATGATTGCCTTGTTCTGCCTTGCGTAATCGACCCACTTGCTCAACTGCTCCCTGGTAGCGACGGCGCCGGTGGGATTGTTGGGATAGCACAGATATACCAGGTCCACCGGCTCGTCGGGCAGTTTGGGCACAAAGCTATTCTCAGCGGTGCAGGGCATGTACACAATCCCGGCATAGCCGCCCTGCTGCAGAGCATCGCCCGTACGACCGGCCATGACATTTGTATCCACATACACCGGATACACCGGGTCCGTCACGGCCACCACATTGTCCAGGCCGAAAATCTCCTGGAAGTTCCCCACATCGCACTTGGAGCCGTCACTGATAAAGACCTCATCGGACTCCAGGTCCACACCGCGCGGCCGAAAATCATTCTCAATAACGGCCTTTCGCAGGAATTCATAGCCCTGCTCCGGTCCGTATCCGCGAAAAGTATCGCCACGCGCCATCTCATCCACAGCGGCGTGCATAGCCTCAATAATCGCCGGCGGCAGCGGCTCGGTCACATCGCCGATGCCTAATTTGATGATAGGCGCCTGCGGGTTCGCCGCGGCATGAGCGGCGACACGTCGTCCGATCTCCGGAAACAAATACCCCGCCTGAAGTTTCAGAAAATTCTCGTTGATCTTAATCATATACTATCCGTATTCCTACAAAAACAGGCTCCTCGGCAGACATTGCATATTAACGTCCGATTTGAGGCGGTCATTATATTCCAAACGATTCTTCGCGTCAATGCTGTCGCAGACTGGATTCCGGCGACCCCGCTGCTCCGTCGCTGTGTATTCTATTATCGGAATGATACCGCAAACACACGACCGATTCCAGATATATTCTCTTTCGGGCAACTGCGCAGGGTTGTTGGTGAAATTGCATCCTGAATTAACCGACTTACAGGTATCCGGTCGCACGCTCTGTGCAGTCATGCCGGATGCAGGAATGAAGGAGAAGAAATCAGGTAAACGGAGGTATTGCAATGAATCAAGACCTGTCCATTGGACAAGGATCGCCGGAGCCCACCCGCCGACAAAGTCGGGTTGCATGGAAACGTTATGTGCCCGTTCTGCTGACTCTTGTTCTGGGCGCGACTTTTTCATTTCTTATGTGGGAAAAAGCGGTTAGCAACCAGGACCGTCACTTTCGTCATGAATTCGAAAGCGCTACAAACAACTACTCATTGCTTATAACCGGTTGGATAGAAAGAAGAATCCAGGCCATGGAGTCGATTCGCTCCTTCTACAACGGTTCACAAAAGTTCGACAGGAACAAGTTTGCCGGTTTTGTCGCCCCCTACTTCAATGGCCGCAGCGATATCCATGCGCTTCTGTGGGCGCCGCTGGTCCGTGGATCGCAGCGGATGCAGTTCGAGCAGACAGCCAGGGCCGACGGGCTTGAGAACTTCAATATCATGGATTCCGCCGAAAAAGGTCAACTTGCAATCGCATTGCAGCGGGACGAGTATTTTCCCGTCCTCTATATAGAACCGGATAAGAGCGATACGGCGATTGCCGGCTACGATCTCGCCGGCAATCCTGCATTTGTAAACGCCATGAACCAATCCCGGCAGACGGGCCGGATTGTCGCCAGCGAACGTGTGCGGTTTCCGGGCTGCCGGGAAACACAGTACGGTGTCTGCGTATTTGTGCCCGTATATGATCAGGATGCTGCGCAGACAGGTGAGGATTCATCTTCCTTACAGGGCTTTATCGTCGGCTTTTTGAATATCGCCGAAGTCGTTAAGAGCGCCATGAACATCGCCAGGCTTAAGCCTCTGTCCATTGACATTTCCGACGACCAGGCGCCGGCGGCAAACAAGGTTCTCTACTCACACTGCAACTTGTCGAATAGTCAACATCAGACACCGCGGCGCGGGTTTCTACTCGGCGAACGCGACGACTTGCAGCATCGCACTCATTATCGAGTGGGCCAACGGAACTGGACCATATCATTTGAGCCCAGCAAGGGCTTTTTCTCCGCCTACAGAACCTCTCAACCCTTGTGGGTTCTGATTGCAGTGCTGCTGGTGACGGTTCTGGCGGCATTGTGCTTTCTAATGGGAATCGGTCGCACGCTGCGGATTGAACGGCTTGTCGCCGAGCGTACACAACAACTTCGCACGGTCAACGATTCCCTGGAAGCCGAGATTGCCGAAGGTAAGAGGATTCACGCGGAAAAAGAACACCTGCTGAGTCTTCTGTCGGAGGCTAACGATGAATTAATCGAGTCTAATGAAAAGCTCTCGCAAAGCAACCATGAACTCGAAGACTTTGCCTATGTTGCCAGCCATGACCTTCAGGAGCCGCTTAGAAAGGTCACCGCGTTCGGCGACCGGCTCAAAGCCGGATACTCCGATGTGCTCGATGAGACCGGGCGGGATTATGTGGATCGCATGCAAAACGCCGCCAGGCGAATGAGTACCCTCATAAACGACATGCTGACCTATTCGCGGGTGTCCAGCAAAGCCCAACCGTTTGCGGAAGTCGATCTCGAGGAAACAGTCCGCGAAGTTCTGGAAGACCTCGAGGTGCATATCGAAGAATTGAACGCAGCGGTTGATGTCGGGCCCCTGCCGTGTGTCCAGGCCGACGGGCTTCAAATGCGGCAACTGATGCAGAATCTCATAAGCAATGCACTGAAGTTCCACAAGCCCGATACGCCGCCGGCAGTCAAAATCTACAGCCGCCCTGTAGACGAAGAAGCAACAGAGGCGACTGCAAGCGGATATGCCGTTGAGGTCGTTGTCGAAGATAACGGCATCGGGTTCGATGAAAAATATACCGATCAGATATTCAAAATGTTCCAACGTCTCCACGGTCGCAGCGAATACGAGGGCACGGGCGTCGGACTTGCCGTCTGCAGGAAAATCGCCGATCGACACGGCGTCGCCATAAACGTCAAAAGTGTCGGCGGACAGGGTTCCGAGTTTGCACTCAGGTTTGCCTGCGACAGCATACTATCTCAGCCAACGGTAACTAATTGAAGAGGATTTTAAAATGTCTAAACGAAGCGATCACATTACCATTCTCATGGCCGACGACGATCCCGACGACCAAATGCTCGCAAAGGAGGCGTTGACCGAGGCGAGACTCGCAAACAAACTCTATTTTGTCGAAGACGGTGAAGAGCTGCTGGACTATCTGCACAACAGAGGGAAATATGCCGAACAGCCGTCGCCTCGCCCGGGCTTGATCCTGCTGGACCTGAACATGCCCAAAATGGACGGCAGACAGGCGCTCAAGGAAATCAAGCAAGACGCCGACCTGAGGCGGATTCCCATCGTCGTACTGACCACCTCGTCAGCCGAAGAGGACATCCTGCGAACCTATGAACTCGGCGTCAATTCATTCATCACCAAGCCCGTCACATTCGAAGGACTGGTGGAGGTTATGAAGTCCCTGAGCAGATACTGGTTCGAGATTGTCGAATTGCCGCAGGATGAGGCGCCTGTCGCCGCAGCACAGAATGCAAGTTCCTGAGAGAATACCTGTTTAGGTAGCCTACTATGAACGACGACATCAAAGTACTGCTCATCGAAGACGATGAAGACGACTACGTTATGACCCGGGACATGCTGAAGGCCTCGACTCGTCAGAAGTACGACCTGCAGTGGGTAACCGATCACAAAGAAGGCCTTGAGGCGGTCATACAGGGCGACTACGGCGTTTGCCTGCTGGACTTCCGTCTTGGCGGTTCTACGGGCATAGAACTGCTCCGCGAGGCCGTATCGAGAGGGTGCAAGACGCCGATTATCGTTTTCACCGGACAGATGGATCATGAAACAGATATGGAAGCCATTAAGTGCGGCGCCGCCGATTATCTTGTCAAACAACAGGTCACGCCGCTGCTGCTCGAACGGGCCATATACCATGCCATCGAACGCAAACAGGCGCAGAAAAGGCTCCGGGTGCTGAATGAAAAACTCCGTTGTCAAAATGAGATTCTTGGCGAGTCGCGGTCGACAGCCGTCAAACTGATAGAACAGGCCGAAATTGCCAGAGCCGAGGCCGAACGGACAAACAGGCAATTGGAAGTCTCAACCATGCAGGCGAATCTTATGGCCAGAGAGTCACTTCGCGCAAACAAGGCAAAAAGCGAATTTCTTGCAAACATGAGCCACGAAATCCGAACGCCCCTGAACGCCATTATCGGATTCAGCGACCTGCTTTCAGACGAAAGTCTTTCGGAACAGCAGGAAACCTATGTCAATGTTATCTGCCATGCGGGAGGAAATCTCCTGGGTCTGATCAACGACATCCTCGATTTTTCGAAGATCGAGGCGGGCAAGCTCGACACCGAGTGCATCCACTGCTCACTGAAAGAACTGATCGAGAACGTTGACGCTTTCCTGCGTTCTGAAGCAGAGAGGAAGGGGCTGGAGTTTCGTATTACTCACGATGTCGAGGTGCCCGGTCGAATCTATTCCGACCCCACACGTATCCGCCAATGCCTGGTCAATCTCGTCGGCAATGCGATCAAGTTCACCGACAAGGGACACGTTAGCGTCCATCTTTCGCTTTCAGAATCAGACGGTAAACACTGTATTCGCTTCGATGTCGAGGATACGGGTGTAGGCATTGCCGCCGACAAGCTCGATATCATTTTTGACTCATTCTCGCAGGCCAACAGCAGCACCACCCGCAACTTCGGCGGAACCGGTCTGGGGTTGGCTATCACCAAAAGTCTCGCTGAACTGCTGGCCGGCAGCGTCTCGGCCAGGAGCAAGCTGGGTCAGGGATCGGTGTTTTCATTGCTGATACCCGCCGGCGTCAATCCGAGCAAGGAGCCGCCTCTCAAGCTTGATTCGAAAGAAGTGCGCCCAAGCGACCGTCAGGAGCAATCCTTTTCCGGCCGGGTGCTGGTCGCCGAAGACAATCCTTCCAATCAGATGCTGATCAAGACCATGCTCCGGAACATGGGTCTCGACGTCTGCATAGTCGAAAACGGACAGGAGGCTGTCGACAGCGCCTGCAACGAACACTTCGATCTGATATTCATGGATATGCAGATGCCGGTAATGAACGGATACGAGGCCGCCGCGGCGCTGCGCAAGAAGAAGATGACCGTGCCGATCGTCGCACTGACGGCAAATGCCATGAAAGGCGATGCGGACAAGTGCATTAAGGCCGGATGCGATGAGTATCTGCCCAAACCCGTCAACCGAAAGATTCTGGAAAAGGTGATGGCCGGATATTTGAATAACAAGCCCGTCGCTGCGGCTGACGTCCAACAATGTCCGCCGGCGACGGAAGAAAAAACACCTCCCCCCGCTTGCGACGACTCGGTCTTGATATCCAGTCTGGCTGATGACCCGGATCTCGTACCGGTCCTGGATATCTTCATTGAGACGCTTCCGGAGATGCTCGACTCTATTGGCGCGGCGTTGCGGGAAAGCGACATGGAGACACTGAAGGGGCGTATTCACGAACTCAAAGGCGCAGGCGGCAGCGCTGGTTTCCCGATCGTTATGCAGCATGCCGCCGGTGTCGAAAACATTGTTGCGACAGGCCAGGCCGATCAGTTGGACCACGCCGTGGAAGAGTTGCTTGACCTGTGTGATCAAATCATGGACAAGCGAAAAGCAACCGCAAACCGCTGAAATCCGCCATAGCCGATCGGTCGGCGAACCGGGCTAAAAGTTCTGCCGCACGAAATTGACGGCGTTGGTGAAGATGGTCATTCCGTCGGGGGCGTCCTGGTCTTTCAATCGTGTCCAATGCGGGTGTTGTGTCGGGTGGACAAAACGTTCCGGATGCGGCATGAGGCCTAACACACGGCCCGTGGAATCCGTCAGGCCAGCGATCGAGTCAACCGAACCGTTGGGATTTACAGGGAACGATCCCTCGCATCCTTGCGAGTCGACATATCTGAAAGCGACGTGCTCTCCGGCGTCGAGTTTTTCAAGAATCGTCTCATCACTGGTTACCACTTTCCCTTCGGCATGAGCGACGGGCAGGTAAATCCGCCTGCCCGGCTCGATGAAGACGCATCGGCTGGTTGCAGGCTCCAGGTAGATCCATCTGTCCTCGAACTTACCGCTGTCGTTATCGGTGATGCTGACGGGCTGGGCGGCAGGTTTCTCCACGCCGCCAAAGCCGGGAAGTATCCGCGCCTTGACGAGCACTTGAAAGCCGTTGCAGATGCCCAATACGAGCTTGCCGTCGTCGATGAACTTGCCCAGCGAATCGGCGAGGTGGTGGACTATCTGATTGGCTAAGATTCTTCCCGCGGCGACGTCATCGCCGTAACTGAATCCACCGGGAAACACCAGTATCTGGCAGGCGTCTAACATTTTCGGATTCTCAATCATCCTGTTAATATGCACGCGCTGCACCTCGGCGCCGGCGCACTGCAGCGCATACGCTGTTTCCACATCGCAGTTGACGCCCGCTGCTCGCAATACTAAGGCCTTGACCTGTTCCATATGCTCTCTCTGCACTTTCAACTTAACATTAATGGTTTCCGCCATGCATCCTTGAGTCGGTCGAGCTCGATATCGACGACAGTTTTCCTCTGTCGCGTTGTGATTGCAAGTCTCTGCCGATGCACAACCTGGCCGACCTGGCCGAACGGAATGTTGAGCATAAGTCTTGCAAACGCATCGTAACAGGCTGGCTCGACCTCGACGACGTAGCGCGAGTTGGATTCACTGAACAACTCACGCTCGGCGCCCGTGCAATCATCGGTGCATGGCAGGCCCCGCAGGTCGGCCTCTATGCCGAAGCCGCCGGCAAAAGCCATCTCCGCCAGCGCAACCGCCAGCCCCCCTTCCGAACAGTCATGGCAACTGACGATCAGGCTCCGCTCAATAGCCTCGTGGATTCGCCGGGCGGTCTCGGCTGCCGTTTCGATATCCACCGTGGGAACGTTGGTGCCGGCGGCGCCGTGAATCTTGTAATAGTGCGACCCGCCTAACTCGTTCCGTGTAAGACCCACCACGAAGATCACGTTGCCCGGCTCCTTGGCGTCCATGGTTATGCATGTGTTGACGTCGTCGACAATGCTAAAGGCGCTGATGAGCAATGTCGAGGGTATCGCGATCGTGGTCCCGTCGTCGCAAAGAAACTCGTTGTTGAGCGAATCCTTGCCCGAGATAAAGGGCGCTTCAAAACCCATCGCGCCGTCAAAGCACCCCTGCGCCGCACGGACCAGCGACCCGAGCGTTTTGGGTTTCCGGCAGTCGCCCCAGCAGAAGTTGTCCAGAAGCGCGATCCTGTCGGGCCTGGCGCCGACCGAGACAATGTTGCGAACCGCCTCATCGATACCCGAAAGCGCCATCAGGTAAGGATCGATATCGCCGTAGAGCGGATTCATGCCGCAGCTTATCGCGATGCCCCTGTCGGAGTCCAGTTTCGGGCGGATTACCGCCGCGTCGCCGGGCCCGTCGTTATTAACTCCGACCAGCGGCTTGATAACACTGCCGCCCTGCACTTCATGGTCGTACTGGCGAATGATCCAGTCCTTGCCGGCGACATTATAAGAAGAAAGAATCGCCAACAGGTCCTCGTTGTAGTTGTCTTTTGCGCCAATTGCCGGCTCAGTGGTTTTCGGTGCATTCCACACCGCCTTGCGAGAATACTTGCAGATGCCTTCGTGCAGAAATTCCATGTCGAGTTGTCCGACGACGTCGCCGTCGTATCTTAATGTGAGTTTCCTGTCGCCGGTGAATCGACCGATGACCGTCGATTCCACATCCTCTGCGGCAAAAAGCTCGGAAATCGCCTGGAGATTCTCCTCCTTGACGGCGATGACCATGCGCTCCTGGGCCTCGCTGATCCATATCTCGGTGTAGTTGAGCCCGGCGTATTTCAGCGGAACCTTCTCGAGATCGACTTCGGCGCCGAGCTTCTCGCCCATCTCGCCAACAGCGCTGCTGAGCCCACCCGCCCCGCAGTCGGTGATCGCCTCATACAGGCCGGCGTCGCGAGCGGCAAGCAGCGTATCTAACATCTTCTTTTCGACAATCGGGTTTCCGATCTGCACGGCGTGCGAGAAAATGTCCTCATGTTCGTGTGTCATCTGCCCGCTGGAAAATGTCGCCCCGTGGATCCCATCCCTGCCGGTCCTGCCGCCCACGACCATGACCAGATTGCCGCTTTCGGCGTTCTTGAAACACTTGTCGTTGGGAAGGATGCCAACGTTGCCGCAGAAGACAAGCGGATTTGCCATGTACCGGTCATCGAAATAGACGGCGCCGTTGACCGTTGGGATCCCCATCCTGTTGCCGTAATCCCTGACGCCGGCGACGACGCCTTTCATAATACGCCGCGGATGCAGCACGCCTTTGGGAACGTCGTCCAGCTTCATATCGGGATTGCCGAAACAGAAAATGTCGGTATTGGCAATGGGTTTCGCTCCCATTCCCGTGCCCATCGGGTCTCTCACCACACCGCCGATACCGGTAGCCGCCCCGCCGTACGGGTCCAGCGCCGACGGATGGTTGTGCGTTTCGACCTTGAAGCAGATCGCGTCTTCCTCGTCGAACGCCACTACGCCGGCGTTGTCGGCAAAGACCGAGATGCACCAGTCCTTGTTGAGTTCCTTGGTCGCCTTGAAAACCGTTTCCTTGAGCAGATTGTCGAAATGGACCTGCTGTCCGTCAAAATCCAGGTCGATACTGCTGCTCAGCGTCTTATGTACGCAGTGCTCGCTCCAGGTCTGGGCCAATGTCTCAAGCTCAACGTCCGTTGCCTCGCGGCCCGATTCGCTGTAATAATCCCGAATCGTCTGCATCTCGCGCAGATCCAGAAACAGGTCGCGACGTTTACTGAGTTTGACCAGCCCCTTATCGTCCAGTTCGGCAATTGGAATCCGGCCGACGTTCAATTCATACGGACTGGTGTGCGGGCTCGGCGGTTCTGCATCCGTGCCGTAAATGACATCCTCGATGCAGTCGTTGGCGAGCACTCTCCGGGCGATTGTCTCGGCTTCGCTTTGCGATATCGTGCCCAACAGGATGTATTTCCTGGCGGTTCGGACAGTCCGGGCCTTTCCACCCATGTCGGCAATCGCCATGGCGACAGAGTCGGCAACCGGATCGGTCACGCCGCTCTTGAGATGAACCTCGATAATGGTCGCCTGCATCGGACCGGCGGGCGCATCGCTCCTGCCGATGTAATACTCGTCGCAAACCGCATCCGTGAGCAGCTCCTCAACGACGCCCACGGCGAAATCACGATCAAAATCGGCCTCGATAAGGTAAACCCTCGCCGAACAGGCCGATTCGACCGACTTGATACCGAGTTCATGGATATCTTCCAGAACACCCTGCCCGTGAACATCGTCAAACCCGCTGCGGTTGCAAATCTCAAAACGCCACTGTTTCACAATAATCCTTTATTATCATAGTATTTAGCATTTAGCCCTTAGTATTCAGCGACCCTGACAAAACCTTACCTGTCATTGCCGCGTACCATACCGCCGGCATCTTGCCGGCACTCGGCCTCGCCGCGGGCGGGACGCCCCCGCTACGTATGGCGACCGGGACACTGTAAAGGTCGCACTTTAGCCTGCAAGAGGCGGATATATTGCCATTATTTAACGTAACTGCCCCCCAGTAAAGGCTTTACGTCAACATGTGCCGCGCTGAACATTTGCTAAAAGTTACCGTATGAGCCCTGTGATGTCAATTTTTTTCTTTCATTTAAGTCGCAAAACTGTTAATATGCACGGATGTGAAAGGGTCGTGCCCGAAGGATCGGGCGGCCGAGGCTGATTTCTGCTTCACTGAAGTGAACAGAATTTTTTTACGTATACCCTGGTATCGACGATAGCGAGTAACGAAATCGATGGCGAATTTGCGGGCAAATGTCAACGGGCTGCAGTACCTGCCCTTTGAGGACAAAATATCGCAATTAGACAG
>JAGHBX010000283.1 GCA_021160785.1 Planctomycetota bacterium
CATGAACCAGTTGTCTTATGAAGTTTCAAACCGGCGATTCAGTAATCAGGGTTTTAAGTTTACCGGCAGTATTGAAAAAAGCATAAAAGAAACGATTCAATTGCTTAGGCCGGCGGGAGGCTGACATGTCAGACAAAAAACTCTACACTCGAGAAGAATTTGAAGAATTGAGAAACAACTCCGCCGGCAGGATGGCTGCATATGAAAAACTTCAGGCGGATGCTCTGAACGTGCTGGTAAAAGCCGACCATTATCGTTGGATTCACCAGACTAACTGGTTCGGCGAACCGATCCTTAATCTTCCCCAGGATATGTTTGCCCTGCAGGAAATTATTTTCAATACCAGACCAAAATTTATAATAGAGTCGGGAGTCGCCTGGGGCGGTTCACTGCTTTTTTATTCAACCCTTATGGAAGTCCTTGGCGGCGAGAGAATCATCGGTATAGACACCTACATACCTGACGATCTGAGGCGGCGACTCGCTTCACATGGCAAACTCTCCGAAAGACTGACCCTCATTAACGGCTCATCCACCGAACAGGATACGATAAGCCAGGTCAAGGCCATTGTGGGAAATTGTCGTGAAGTTATGGTCATGCTGGATTCTTACCATACGCACGAACACGTGCTTAAAGAGTTGCGCCTGTACTCTCCGCTGATCGGCAAAGATTTTTATCTTGTATGTGGCGATACAGTTGTAGAAGACGTGCCAAAACAGGTCCATCGCAGCCGTCCATGGGGTCATGGCAATAATCCAAAAACAGCTCTCCTGCAATTTCTCGAAGAAAATAACAGGTTTGAAGTGGACCAGAATCTCAAAAACAAACTTCTGTTCACCTGTAATGCAGATGGATATCTAAGATGCCGTAAGGATTAGCGCGATCGGGCTGCAATTTACCAACAGCTCCCGGGACGATATCAATATCTTTGGACTTTTCTTGTCTATTCACTCGGAACACTCACTCACCCGCCTCGACACCACCGGCGCCACATCTGCCGGTAGGCTGTTTCAACATCACGGGCAAACCGCTTTGCGTTGCAGAGTGGACTGTCCGCCATTCGTGTCCGCATCGAAGCACGCATCTCCATAAGGCGTTCCGGTTTATTCGCAAGCCCAACAGCCTTGGCGACATATTCGGCTGGTGTCGTAGCAGCAAAACTCTGCATATCCAGGTGGCTGAGTATGCTAAGGCCACCTCGGCTATTCTGGTGTTGACCGGCCAGTGAGATAACAGGGACGCCCATCCAAAGAGATTCGCAGGTGGTTGTGCCGCCATTTTCGGGAAAAGTATCGAATACAATGTCCACATCGCTGTACTGTTTGATGTATTCGGCGTACTCTTTCCCTCCGCTGATTTCAATTCTTTCTGGGGAGACCCCGCATTCGGCAAATTGGCTTAAGTAGTGCTCCTGTATCTCCACATAGCCGCCGCCGCGAAATCCTAACAGGAGTCTGGACCTGGGAGTAAGCTTCATGATTTCGGACCAGACTTCCAAAAGGCCTCTGTTAAGACGGCGATTATTCGTAAATGCTCCAAATGTAACGTAACCTTTTTTTGCTGCAGGCGGAGCAGTAACAACGGGAGCGTTTTCCGGCGGCGTGTAACAGATGAAGCCTCCTGGCAAATAAGCTAACTGCTCGGTATAATATTTCTGTGATTCCGGCGGAATGGTCAGGCTGTCCGTTAAAAGATAATCGACGGCTTCCATTCCAGTCGTATTGTAGTATCCCAACCATGTGGCTTGAACAGGCGCAGGCTTACGCGCCAGCACGAGAAGACGATTATTTCGAGTGTGTCCTGCAAGGTCAATCAGGATATCGATTTTATCCTGTTCGATTATACGGGCGACTGCATCATCGTTTACACCACGGATATTCCTGTAGCAATCAAACTTCTTTTGAAGCCTGCCTGTCGTTGGGTCCGGGCGGTCGACATCGCCGTATCCGTAAACTTCCACCACATCCCGATTGTGTTCGTCCAGCAGCGGCTCAAAATAATAACTGACGACATGCTTTTTGAAATCGGGTGAGATATAACCAATCCGCAGCTTTCGTTCAGGTTCGACGGTATTGTCGTGGGATGTTCTGGCCATACTTATTGGAGCGTGCCTTTGCCCCCAGCGTTTATGCTCTTCAAAGATAGCTTGCTGGTCCATATCCGGCAAATGATGCATGTAAAAAAGAAGATTTGAGTGTATTTCCGGATTTTCCGGCATCTTATCAACAGCTTTTCGAAATATCTCAAAGCCTTTCTGTATATCTCCCGACTGCATTGTAATGAGGGCAAGGTTATTCCAGACACCACTGTTGTCAGGGAGCAATTCGGCGCACTTTTGCAGACACTGCAGGGCCTCGGAGGTGCGTCCCATCTTGCGACAGAGAAGTCCCAACCGGGTATACGCTTTCGGATGTTGCGTAAGCTCTACGACTTTTTTGTACCATTCTTCAGCCTTATCAAGCCGACCGATCTTTTCAAAAAACACCGCAAGCTCAAACATAACCTCCGGCCGCGGAGAATCGACGCCAACAGCTTCCTTCAAGGCCGCAATAGCCCTGTCGGTCAATCCCATCTGCTGCATCGCTTCGACAAGCAAACGTACGTTTTCCATATCCTTCTGAAGCTTTATTGCCTTGCTGAATTTTTCAACAACTTCCTCCTTCCGGCCAAGCCCAACTAAAGCCCATCCCATACTTTCAAGCACATCCACAGATTCCGGCTTACATTTACGAGCCTTCTCAAGCCATTCCATCGCTTTTTCGTTTTCGTTGAGGATAAGATATATGTCTCCAATACCTTTGCAGGCGGCAAAGCTGTCCTGCCCGATGCCTTGTTTAAGAAAATGGATTGCTTTGTCATATTGTTTGGAATTAGCAGCATCAGCGGCATCGATAAGGAATTGTGGCGGCCCACTTCTCGGTCGCTTTTGTCCGGATGAGGCGGAACGTCTTATTATCTTCTTTTTTCTCTTTGCAGCAGACCTCTTTGACATTTAGTAATACCTTTCATTGTATCTAATCGGGACACTCACTCGCCTGCTCCCGGCACCATCGACGCCACATCCGGCGATAGGCTGTTTCCACATCATGGGCAAGCCGCTTGGCGTTACAGAATGAACTGTTGGTCATTCGTGACCGCATCGAAGCGCGAATCTCCATAAGGTTCTCCGGGTCGTGCGCAATTGCGACAGCCTTGGCGATATATTCGGATGGTGTCTCGACAGCAAAAGACTCCATGCCTATATGGCTGAGTATGCTAAGACCAATTCGGCTATTCTGGTGTTGACCGGCCAGTGAGATAACGGGAACACCCATCCAAAGAGCTTCACAAGTAGTGGTGCCGCCATTTTCGGGAAAAGTATCGAATACAATGTCCACGTCGTTATACTGCTTGATGTATTCAGTGTGAGATTTCCAGCCGCTGATTTCAATCCTTTCTCGAGAGACTCCGTATTCGGCAAATTGGCTTAAATAGCGATCCTGCGTTGCCTCATCGCCGCCGCTGTGAAATCCCAACAGGAGTCTGGAATTGGGAATAAGCTTCAGGATTTCAGCCCAGACTTTCAAAAGAGGTCTGTTAAATCGTAGATTAGTGGTAAATGCTCCAAATGTAACGTGTCCTTTTTTCGCTGCAGGCAGAGGCGTTACATCCGGAGCGTTTTCCGGCGGCGTGTAACAGACAAATCCTCCCGGCAAATAGGCTGCCTGCTCGGTGTAGAACTTCTGTAATTCCGGCGGAGTGAGCACATTATCAGTTAAAAGATAATCGACGGCTTCCATTCCAGTCGTATCACAGTATCCCAAATAGGTGACTTGAACAGGCGCCGGCTTACGCGCCAGCACAAGAAGACGATTATTTCGAAAGTGTCCTGCAAGGTCAATCAGGATATCTATTTTGTCCTGTTCGATTATACGGGTAACTGCATCGTCATTTACACCCCGGATATTCCTGTAGCAATCGAACTTTTTTTGAAGCCTGCCTGTAGTCGGGTCCGGGCGGTCGACATTGCCGTAACCATAAACTTCCACCACATCCCTGTTGTGTGAATCCAGCAGCGGCTCAAAATAATAATTGACGACATGTCTTTTGAAATCGGGTGAGATATAACCAATCCGCAACTTTCGTTCGGGTTCGACGGTATTGTCGTGGGATGTTCTGGCCATACTTATTGGAGCGTACCTTTGCCCCCAGCGTTTATGCTCCTCGAAGATCATTTGCTGGTCTAACTCCGGCAAATAATGTAGACTGGAAAGAAGATTTGAGTGGCCTTTTGAATACCCGGGCGTCATATCAACAACTTTTCGCAACAAGTCAACACCTTCCTGCGCTTCTCCCAATTGAATCAGCGCATAGGCGAGATTATTCCAGATACCGGTATTATCAGGAAGTAGCTCCATAGCCTTTCGCAGATAATAAACCGCCTCCGACATGCGCATCATCTTAATGCAGATACATCCCAGATGGTCGTAAGTTGCCGAATGTGGCCCGGATTTTATGACTTCCTTGTAATATCGCTCGGCTTTATCAAGCCGATTGGTTCTTTCAAACAACAGCCCAAGTTCAAACATGACCTCCGGCCGTTGTGGATTGACATCAAGCATCTCCTCCAGCACCTCAACAGCCCTGTCGGACTCTCCCATCCGCTGCATCGATTCGACCAGCAAATGTACGTTTTTTATATCCTTCTGAAGTTTTATTGCCTTGCCGAATCTTTCAACAGCTTCCTCCTTCCGGCCGAGCGCAACTAAAGCCCGCCCGATACTATCAAACACATCCACGGATTCCGGTTTACACTGGCGAGCTTTCTCAAGCCATTCCATTGCTTTTTCGTTTTCGTTGAGGAGAAGATATATGTCCCCAATACCTTTGCAGGCGGTAAAGCTGTCCTGCCCGATACCTTGTTTCAGAAAATCGATTGCTTTGTCATATTCCCCAACGTTAACAGCATCAACAGCATCGATCAGAAATTGTGGTGGACCGCTTTTCCCCGGTTGCTTTTGCCGAGATGAGACGGAAGGTTTTATTTCCTTCTTTTTCCTCTTTACCGCAGACCTCTTCGACATTTACTATTCCCTTTCATTGTACTACACTCACTCCCTGGCTTCGACACCATCGACGCCACATTTCTCTATAGGCTGTTTCCACATCACGGGCGAACCGCTTCGTATCACAGAGTGAACTGTCCGCTATTCGTGACCGCATCGAAGCACGTATCTCCACAAGGTCCTCGGGTTTATTCGCAAGCGCGACAGCCCTGGCGACATATTCGGATGGTGTGGCGGCGGCAAAACACTCCATATCTATACGGCCAAGTACGTTTAGTCCGGTTCTTTCAACCTGATGTTGACCGGCCAGTGAGATAACACCGACGCCCATCCAAAGAGCGTCACAAGTAGTGGTGCCGCCATTTTCGGGAAACGTATCAAGCACAATATCAACGTTAGCGTACTCTTTAAGGTACTCGACGTAAGGTTTCCGGCCCTTGATTGTAATCACCTCTCTACAGACTCCGAACTTCTCGAAATGGCTTAAGTAATGGTCCTGGACTTTCTCATCGTCGCCGCCGCGAAATCCTAACAGGAGTCTGGAATTGGGAGTAAGCTTCAGGATTTCGGACCAGACTTGCAAGACACCTCTGTTAAGTCGCCAGGTATTTGTAAATGCTCCAAATGTAACGTACCCTTTTTTCGCTGCTGGCGGAGATGTGACAACTGGAGCGTTTCCTGGCGGTGTGTAACAGACAATCCCTCCCGGCAAGTAGGCTAATTGCTCGGTATAATACTTCTGTGATTCCGGCGGAATGGTCAGGCAGTCGGTTAAAAGGTAATCGACAGCTTCCATTCCAGTCGTATCATAGTATCCCAAATAGGTGACTTGAACAGGCGCAGGCTTACGCGCCAGCACAAGAAGACGATTATTTCGAGTGTGTCCTGCAAGGTCAATCAGGATATCTATTCTATCCTGTTCAATTGTGCGGGCAACTTCATCGTCGTTTACATCCCGGATATTCCTATAGCAATCGAACTTTTTTTGAAGCCTGCCTGTAGTTGGGTCCGGGCATTCGATATTGCCGTAACCGTAAACTTCCACCACGTCCCGATTGTGTGAATCCAGCAGCGGCTCAAAATAACGATTGACGACATGCCTTTTGAAATCGGGTGAGATGTAACCGATCCGCAGTTTGCGTTCGGGATCAACCGTATTACTGTGGGAGACCCTGGCCATACTGATCGGAGCATACCTTTGTCCCCATTTTTTATGTTCTTCAAAGAGGGCTTGCCTGTTCAGATTCGGTGAATAATGCAGTCGAAAAAGAAAATTTGAGTGCAGGTTCGGATCGTTCTGCACCTCGTCGGCAATTGTTCGTGACAGATCAATACCTTCCTCTATACACCCAAAGTCCATTAAGAACACCGCAAGGTTATCCCATCCGCCGCTAACACCGGAATCATCCTTCAGTGTCACAGTCTTTTGCATATACTCTATGGCCTCGGAGATACGCCCCGTCTTGCGACAGATAAGCCCCAACTGGTTGTATGCTCCCGGATGTTGCGCAAGTTCTATGACTTTCTTGTACCATTCTTCAGCCTTATCAAGCCGATCGATCTTTTCAAAAAGCAATGCAAGCTCAAACATAACCTCCGGCCGCGGAGAATCGACGCCAACAGCTTCCTCCAGCGCCTCAACAGCCTTGTCGGTCAATCCAATCCGCTGCATCGATTCGACCAGCGAATGTACGTTTTCCATATCCTTCTGAAGCTTTATTGCCTTGCTGAATTTTTCAACAGCTTCCTCCTTCCGGCCAAGCGCAACTAAAGCCCGACCGATACTGTCAAGCACATCCACGGATTCCGGCTTACATTTACGAGCTTTCTCAAGCCATTCCACTGCCTTTTCGTTTTCACCGCGGACAAGATATATCTCCCCAATACCGCTATAGGCCATAAAGCTATCCTGCCCGATGCCTTGTTTAAGAATAGCGATTGCTTTGTCATATTCCCCGACGTTAGCAGCATCAACAGCATCGATAAGAAATTGCGGCGGGCCGCTTTTCGGTTGGTTTTGCCGAGATGAGGCCGAATGTGTTATGTTCTTCCTTTTGTTAATTTTTTTACACGTCCTTAACCAGTTTGTGCAGCATCCGGGCTGCCTGTTCGAACAGGCCCTGCCAGTCGCCGGGTCTGTCCTGCCGGAAAAGTCTCATAGTCGGATACCAGGGACTGTCCTGTCGCTTGAGCATCCATCGCCAGTCCGGCGCAAACTGCAAAAGAGCCCAGGTAGCCTTACCCATAGCGCCGGCAAGATGAAGCACGGAAGTATCAACCGAAATGACCAAATCCATATTTTCAACAGCCCCTGCCGTGTCGGCGAAATCTTCAAATTCTTCTCCGAGACCGATTACCGCCATATCCGCCCCCAATTCCTCTACCTGCCGGGCGGCCGGCCCTTTTTGCAGACCATACAGCTTTACACCTTTGATTTTCGTTAAGGCGGCAAAATATCTCAGTGGGCAGGAGCGGTTGTGGTTGTTACCGTGCGATTCAGAGCCTGACCAAACCAGGCCAACCTTGAAATATCCGCTGTCAACTCTATCGCGCCAGTATGCGGTTTTTGCGGCTTCAGCATAAAGATAAGGAATCTTACAGGGAATATTTTCCAGCGTAGTCTCAAACAGCCCGGGCATATCCAAAGGAGAAGCGTGAAGATCAAATCGAACATCGCAGGCTTTTCCATCCGGACGGGCTTGCACAAATTCGTCCACCCCGTCAAGTTGCTCAAAGAGCCTGTACAGCGGTGCTCTTGTCTCTAATATTACTGTGCCGCCGCGCTCTTTGACCAGCGGCAAATAGCGGGCAAATTGAATATTGTCGCCGAAGCCCTGCTCATAATGCACCAGTAGTCGCTTGCCGGCAAATGACGAACCATCCCAATATGGCTGTTCGTACTGATGAGGATACGTCATAATTTTCAACTCGGGTTTACGACGCCACGCATACTCAGCCCACCCCTCGGAAAACTCCCCTGTCAACAATAATGAATGCGACAGATTCCAGTGCGCTTTGGCATAGTCCGGCTTGATCCGAATAGCCTTTTTGTAGATTTCAACCGACTCGGCGCATCGATTCTGGTTTTGCAGGCAGTTGGCTAAATTGTACCAGGCTTCGGCATATCCCGGATCGAGGCTGATTGCTTTTTGATAATTTTCCATCGCCTCGGCGTACAGCTCGAGTCCATTGAGCGCCACCCCAAGATTGTTGCACGCCTCGGCATAATCCGGGTCAAGCTCTAAGGCTTTTTTGCAATTCTCTGCCGCCTCGGCATATCTCTCCTGTACATTAAAGATTACCCCAATGTGATTGTACGGCTCGGCAAAGTCCGGCTCCAGCCGAATTGCCTGACGATAACTTTCAATCGCTTCGCTGAAATTGGCCTGCTGCTCAAGCGAGTAGCCTCTTAAATTATACGCCTTTGCCGAATCACCAAAAAGTGAAGTGATCTGGTTGCATTTTTCAACGGCAGCGGCGAAATCGCCGTTTGACTGAAGGGCAATAGCCAGATTCAGATATGCCTCTGCGTAATCCGGATCGAGCGATATTGCCTTTTCATAAGAGCAGATCGCCTCGTCAATCCTGCCGATGGCCTCAAACACAAGACCATGTGTATTGCGGAATTGCGGAATCTGAGGATTGGATGAAATTGCCTTGGCAATCAGACCGACTGCGACATCGTTTTGACCCCTCTGGTGAGCAACTATGCCCAGAGAATGCAATGCAAGCGGATGCTCGGGATTCTCTTCTATCACCCGTCCGTACAATTGCTCCGCCTCTTGCAGATTGCCCGCTTGATGGTTCCGAATTGCTGCTTTCAGGATTTCACTGACATCTTCCATGATAGTGCTCGCAATTGTAACCTACCGCTTGCACGCGGGCAAGTACCGCTTCACAACAGCAAAAAGCCTCATGCCTTTGCAACCGACCCGCGTCAGCGCTGCGGGCTCAATGCGTGGTCGGCGGGTTTAACGCCCGTTTTCTCATTGTTGAATCCGATCCGGCTGGGCTCATACTTGCCCACGATATTCACGTTGCTCCTGGCCGGTATCTTATCTTCCATCCCCATGCCCCAGTAGCACGCATTAACCAGCAGCCGACGAAACCCCTCGCTCAAAAAATCAAACGAATGCCCCATCGTTGAGGTAAACACCCGCGAGGTCTTTCCTTTCTCACCGGTATACGTCTTAGTCCAGACGACCGGCACAGGTTTCTTCTTTGCATTCGGCTTATCCGTCGGCTTCATCCCTTCCAGCACCACCCCCATGATCAGAGGCTTGCTGTCGCCGCTCAGCGTTGTAATGCCGTACACATCCGACTCGCCCCAGATATCCTCGACGCCTTTGACAATCGGATGACTCTCCATACCTTCGGCAATCACGCCTCGCGTGCTCTCCCGCTGATGGCCGCCATAATGGTTGATCCACGTCTCACCCAGCACCTGCCGGCCGTATCCGCCCTTAAACTCCCTGTTATTACAACTGTATTTGGCATACGGACTGTTCCTGTTCTTCCTGTAGTTGAACGAATGCGTAGACGTCCGCAGCCCGATGATCGGCCTGCCCGAATTCGTGTAATCGATGATACGCTTCATCTGCTCGTCCGGCAGCTCCCGAAACCGCAGAAAAAGCACCATCAGATCAGCACTCTCCAGCGCCTCCAATCCGGGAATATTATCCAGCGTCTTAGGATCGATGTCGCCGGTGTCCTTATTAATCGAAAAAAGCACCGTACACTTGAAGCCATGGTGCACCGCTAATATCTTCGCCATCATCGGCATCGACTCTTCCCCGCGATACTCCTCGTCGCCCGTAACAAAAACAATATGCTTGCCCACGCCCGGCCCCTTCTTGCCCTCATAGACAACCCACCGCTTATCCGCCCCAAACACCGAAGCCGCACTACAAACCAACGCCATAATCAAAACCCATAAATTCGGAATGTTCCGTGCATGCTTCATCTTCGTACCCTTCCCTTTCTTAACCATTTACGATTTGACCTTGACAATATAGCACAGCATCCACAAAAACACAAGCCTAACCACGCGCATTTCCCGGATGAACCGTTTTTTTCTTCTTTCCTCTGTTCCGATGTACATCGGGACTGTACTAACTTTCAGTTTCTTGTTTTTTTGTGACTTTTATGCCTTTTCGCGGCAAATAATCTGCGAGAATCTGTCCCGGCGCGCCGGGACGGATAAATCTTTTTGGTTGCGGCTATGCTGCTCCAGGCCTTGTCGCCAATTTCAAAGTGTTTTGCAGATTGTATTTGCCGGACGCCCGCAGCGGTGTTAAAGTGGCTGGCTGGATCCTGATGATTGCCAGGACATAAAACATTTGAGTTACGCAAGGCAGGAGCAAAGGGGGACATCAAAATGACCGGCAAAGGCCAAACAGTTGTTATAAGTATTCTGATTCCGGCTCTTTTGGTTTCGCCTGCGCTGGTGATTGGCTGGGCGATTCACTATGGAACATACAAGAGCAGGCAAACGGAGTTGACAACGGCCAACACGATGTTGCAGCAGCGTACCGACCTGCTGACAGGTCAATTCGATGCGCTCAAGGCCCGCGCCGAAGAAGCTATCAATGAACTGTTGGGGACAAATGCGACGCTCGCAGACACGAATGAGACGCTGGCGACGGACCTGGGTCGGTTAAGGCAGACGCTGGAAGCGATCACGTCGGAAAACATCAATCTAAGCGCCCAACTCAGGCAACTGCACGAAGAAAGCCAAAAGCAGTCTACCCAGTCGCGAAAAATTGTGTCGGAACTCACCGAAACCGTGGTGGCGTTGACGGGCGACCTGAAAACAGCCAACGCCCGGCTGGACGAGTTGATGGACAAATTGCAAAGCAAGACCAAAGAGGCCGCTGACCTGGCGATCAAGGTCAATTCGCTCGTGGAGATGGTCGCACGGCTCCGCGTGATGACAGGCCTGACAACCGAACCCGCTGCACCGACCGACCCGAA
>JAGHBX010000293.1 GCA_021160785.1 Planctomycetota bacterium
ATTATACAACCTGGACAATGACATCTCAGAAAAGAACAATGTATTGGGAGAATTTCCCAAAATTGGAACAAGCTTGTTTGATGAGTACAGCAAGTTTCTCAGTTCTCGGGAACTAAAGCCACAAGCCAACCAGGCTAATCAAAGAAAAACGAAGCAGAAATCAAGAAGATAAGGGCCGCCCAGTATGCAGGAACGACACGCTCTATGGGTAGCTAAACTTTCTCCGCTCATTGAAAACGGATGTAAAGAAGGATAACTCCTAACTGAACATAGTATAAGGAAACAGAACCATGTTAAAATTAACAAGACGTCAATTTGTAAAACGTACAACTGCTGTTGGAGCTGCGTGTACGATTGGTTTTCCCAGCCTCCTTAGAGGGCGGGGACTTAACGAAAAGCTCCAGGTTGGATTTGTAGCTACAGAAGGAAGGGCCAAAGCTCATACCAAGGCTTCATACGAAGCAGGGCTTCAATGCATTGCTTTTGCCGAGGTTGATCGTACTCGGTGGGGCGGTGTTCTCCAGAAAGAAGGCTGGGAAGGTGCAACAGGCTATACGGATTGGCGCAAATTATTTGAAAATCACGCTAAGGAACTGGATGTCATCTTCGTTGCCGCGCCGGATCACTCTCATTTTGCGCCAAGCATGACAGCCGTCTCCATGGGTATTCATTGTTATACAGAGAAGCCTTTGACCTGGTCTGTCCGTGAAGCACAATTGCTGACTGCAGCCTATGCCAAAAATCCGAAGGTTGTAACTCAGATGGGAAACCAGGGTCATGCTGATATGGGTTGGCGTATGGCCTATGAATACATCAAGGCCGGCGCTATCGGCGAAATCAAAGAGTTCCACAGTTGGACAAATCGACCAGGCTGGCCGCAGGGAGGGAAGCGTCCCACTTATACCAGTCCAGTTCCTGAAACTCTGGACTGGGATGCCTGGATAGGTCCGGCCCCGATGAGGCCTTATGCCGGACCCAGGAAGGGAAGCAAACGAGGCCGCGGACCTTATCACCCGTTTAATTGGCGCGGTGTGGTTGATTTTGGTTGTGGCGCATTAGGTGATATGGCCTGCCATATTACAGACGGCATTTATGCGATCATGGAACCAGGCTATGCGGCGACTGCCGAGCCGATCATTATCACAGATCCTGTAGAAGAACAGTGGCCGCGTGGAATGGTGGTTAAATGCACCTACCGCGCCAAAGGCAGTTGGCCCTCATTTACGACTTACTGGTACGAAGGCAAAGATAAAAACGGTAAACCTTATATGCCCGAAATTCCCGAGGAACTTAAGGCTGAAGGACGCAAATTACCTACCAACGGAAATCTGATTATCGGCACCAAGGGCAAGATGATGAGCAGTGGCGCCTACTGGGGCAGTCCCGCTTTGATACCTTACTCCAGAACCAGGGAATTTGGCCCTCCAGAGCAATTGCTTGAACGCTCACCCGGCCACCACGCAGAGTTCTTTATGGCGTGTCGAGGAGAGAAGCCGCGCGAATACAGCAAGTCCAACTTCTCGTACTCCGGCCCTATGACTGCCAGTATGCAGCTTATCAATCTCTGTGCTCGCGCAGGCAAGAAGCTTGAGTTGAATGAAGCCGGCAAGATTGTTAATGATCCAAAGGTCAACGAGCTGACCTGGCGTGAACCTCGTAAGGGATTGGGGCCGCTGCAGATGAACATCTGAACGAATGTCACTTGAACCTGCCTGTGCTGAGCACGGGCGAATTCATATGTTCATCGTTTCATGACCCCTGAAAGGGCATGTGCATGAAGAAGAATCGACTTTGTATAATGATTGCGTTGGTGTTGGCTGCGGTTGTCCTATCGGCTCACACTGATAGGACGATGGCGAAAACAACGTTTGCCGCGATTTCCTGGGATTCCAATAGTGACGGCTGGGTTTCTTTCGATGAGTTTATCGGCTATTATGAAAAAGAGTTTAACAGGATCGATGCCAATAAAAATGGAATTCTCGCTTGGCCGGAGTATCGAACATACCAGTTCGATGATATTGACTTTGACAATGACGATAAGATTGATTTGGACGAATACCTCGATGCACAGACATATCTCTACCACGTCTTAGATAGAAACGAGGATAACCGCTTGTCGAAAAACGAGATTTCTGTTGCAGTGAAGAACAAGCGTTTTTACGACAAGGATAGATGGGTTGATCCGCCCAGGATCAACCTTCGTGATGTAGGAAAGGGAAAGCGTTTCACCGATGTGGCTGATATGTCGTCCCGTTATACCGTTGGGAGTGATATTGATCCGGACAAAATATTCCGCCCGGTTTGGGAAATCGGCAAGCGGGATTCCAGTTCCGGCGAGTTTGCGCTGGCTCCGGATAAGTATGGGGACTATCGGAAACATGACTTTGGTTGGGAAGACCGTTATTTTTTGATCGGACACAGTAAACCGGAAAAGGATTTCCCTTATTTTCTTCAAAAACCGGGACATGTTTTGAATCTCCTGTTTGACATCGAGAAGAAACCTTCCCCCGCACAATGGAAACTCCAGGTTGTTTTGACCGGAAACGCCCCTGGACAAGGCGCTCTTCTAAAAGTTTCGGTTAACGGCAAGTCATGGAAAGAGTACATTCCAAAAGGCAAAGGTTCGTTAAGCAGTCCCGACAATCAGCAAACGACGGTGTTGGAGTTTCCCGTCGATCACAAGATGCTGCGGCGCGGAGGGAATCAAGTCACCCTGATTATATTGAGGGGTTCGTGGGTGACTTTTGATCAGATCAGTCTGCAATGCTCCAAAGAGGTGGTCCTGGTGAAACCGGAGAAGGCTTTTGTCCGGAGCGTGGAACCGGCTGATTATGAACTTCTGCGTGATGGTATGCGTTTTCAGCCCCTATTGGTACAAGTTGAGCATCTTGAGTCGGCTCCGGTGTTATCCGTTTTGCTGGGTGGCAAACAGATCCTCGCTTCGGTGATTGAAGAGGGTAACTATATTCTTGAAGCACCAATGCCCGCCGTTAATTCTGCTGAGACGGGATCGTATGAAATACAGTTGGATGGAAGAACAATTGAAACCGGAACAATTACACGTTCTCCTCAGTCGTTGCAAACGCCGGCCGATTATGTAGATACATTAATTGGAAGCGGTGGTAGTACTCGCTGGATGATCGCTCCTGGGCCATGGATGCCATTTGGCATGGTGAAACTGAGTCCGGATAATCAGGATAGTGGGGGTATGGGTTATAAACCGACGACTGAAAGTATTGCATGTTTCAGCCATATTCACGAGTGGACGATGGCCGGTCTGGGCATCATGCCGACGGCTGGGGAGTTGGAGATCACTCCCGGGCAGGAGGATTATCCGGATGACGGGTATCGTTCAAGGATGGATAAGTCTTCGGAAAAAGCACTTTTAGGCCATTATGAAGTGGTGCTTACCGATCATAATATCAAAGCGGAATTGACGGCTACAACGCGTTGCGGCTTCCAGCGTTATACCTTTTCGGACAACAATCGCTCAAGAATTTTGATGGACCTGAAGATTCCCGCTGAGAGCAGGTCGATTACCCGTCTGGGCGACATAGAAATTCGTAAGGTTAGCGTCCATCGTGTGGAAGGATTCAGCCGGCATGTCCAGCATGTCGCATGGGGATGGGGCGGTTCCCAACAGGACTATAAGGTTCACTTCGTTGTTGAATTTGACCAGCCGATCAAAAAATTCGGTATTTGGGAAAATGACAAGGTCCATTATGTTGATTCAATCAAACTGCCGAGAGCACACGATGCCGGCGCCTTTGTCGAGTTTGACACCTCCAGGGAGAAAGTGGTGCAGGTCAGAAGCAGTATTTCCTATGTAAGTATCGACAATGCCGGATTGAATCTGGAAACAGAGATCGCCAAGCCTTTTGGCTGGGATTTTGAAGCGGTGAAGAATCATAACAGGAACGTGTGGAATGATTTTCTGGGACGCCTTGATATCACTACAAATGACCGCGGAGAGAAGATCAAGTTTTACACCAACATGTATCGTGCCATGAGCGGCCGGAATATCTTCAGTGATGTTAACGGGCAGTGGACCGATCCGTCCGAGAGGACACAGCAACTGTCGAGGAAAGATGATGTGGCCTTGGGTGGCGACGCTTTATGGAATACTTTCTGGAACTTAAATCAATTGTGGTATCTGACTACGCCGGAATGGGCAAGCCGCTGGGTTCGTTCTCAATTGGCAACGTACCGGACGCACGGATGGTTAACCAAAGGGGGCGCGGGCATGGAGTATGTCCCCGTTATGGTGGCCGAGCATGAGATACCGCTCATCGTCGGGGCCTATCAGATGGGAATCCGCGACTTTGACGTCGACATGGCCTTCGAAGCGGTGGTCAAAATGCAAACCACGGTGCCGGACTGTTATAAGAATCCTGAGGCCAGTGAGGCATTGGGCGGCGGCAAGGCGGGAAATAAAGACTTAGAGGCTTATCTTGCATATAAATATGTGCCATACGACAAGGGGAAATTCTCGAACAGCCTGGAGTACTCTTATGACGACTGGACCGTGGGACAGTTTGCCAAGAGCCTGGGGAGAGATAAGGAATACGCAGTATTCGACGACCGTGGCCAGTGGTGGAAGAATGTGATGGATGACCAGACCGGTTATGCCCGGATAAAAGACAGTTCAGGTGCATGGGGAAGTCCATTCGACCCGATAAACAGGGGTAAAATGCGTCACTATACCGAAGGAAGCGCTTGGCAGCTAACCTACTTTGTTCCTCAGGATGTTCCTGCCCTCGTTGAGTTTTTGGGCAGAGATCGTTTTGTAGAACGTCTGGAGCATGGTTTTGAAATGTCTGCGCCATTCCGTTACTTCCCTCCGGGAGGCCAGTGGGTCTATCATGGCAACCAGCAGTCCATGCATTTTGCCTTTCTGTTCAACTGGGCGGGAAAACCCTGGCTGACACAGAAATGGGCTCGTTCGATTATGAGCCGTTATTATGGACGTGGCGTGGGGAATGCCTATATAGGTCAGGAGGATCAGGGACAGATGAGCGCATGGTACATAATGAGCGCAATTGGCCTCTTCCAGACGGACGGAGGATGCCGCGCAGAACCGATCTATGAAATTGGAAGTCCGTTGTTTGAAAAGGTCGTCATCGATCTGGGCCAACGCTATGGGCGAGGTCAAACATTTACCATCGAAGCTAAGAACGCATCTCGAAAAAATAAATATATCCAAAAAGCAATGCTTAACGGTAAGGTTTTGAATACATTTTATTTTCCGGCCAGTGAATTGCTCAAGGGCGGATCGTTAGTATTGAATATGGGCGATACGCCTAATCAGAACTGGGGAGTCCAAATTGATGATGTTGCTGCAAATGCCAACTGTCGCGAAAAATTAGATTAGATCGATAGCTTATGTGCACTAACCGTTAAAGTAATACAAAACAATTGAAGGGACCTATTCATGAACAAGAACCTGTTTATTGCAAACACCTTGCTGGCCTTGGCCGCGGTTGGCCTGTCGGCCTACGCCGAGAATCCGTATGTTGGCCATTGGGCATTGACCCTCCCCAATGGAGGCCCCGGTTGGCTCGGAGTCACTCAGGAAAAAGGAGACTTAGACGGCGCCATACTCTGGGGAGGCGGCAGTGTGAAACCGGTGAACTCTATCAAAGTTGAAGGCGAGCGTCTCGTAATCACGCGCATACAGGTTGAGCGAAGAGGAGCAGACAAGGGCAAGAAAATTACCGAAACCATCACGGCGACTCTTTCCGGCAACAATCTGAAACTCGTTACCGTCAAAGCCAGGCCCGACGGCAGCAGATTCGGCCGGGCAGAGTTTACGGGGAAAGGGATTCCGCCCCTGCCCCCGAAACCGAATCTGTCCAAAGCCAAGTATGGCAAACCCATCACTCTGTTTAACGGCAAGAATCTGGACGGTTGGAAATTGACCAATCCCAAAAACGCCAACGGCTGGATCGCCGAAGGCGGCGTGCTGGTCAACCGGCCGACACAGCTCGAAAGCAAACCACACGTTTCTTATGGTAATCTGAGAACCATCAGGGGATTCAAGGATTTCAAGCTGACGTTTGAGGTCAATGTGCCGGAGAAATCCAATAGCGGCGTCTATCTTCGCGGCATCTATGAGCTTCAAGTCCTCGATTCTTACGGAAAACCCCTCAATCCCCACAACATGGGCGCCATCTACAGCCGCATCACGCCGGCGGTGAGCGCCGAGAAACCTGCGGGGCAATGGCAAGCCTTCGATGTTACGTTGCTTGATCGACACGTAACTGTAGTATTGAACGGGAAGAGGATTATTGACAATAAACCGCTGCTGGGCTGTACCGGCGGAGCACTGTGGTCGGATCCGATGAGGCCCGGCCCCTTGTATCTGCAAGGCAATCATGGAGCGGCAAGTTTCCGTCACATTGTGCTTACGCCAATCCTTAAAAAGTAGAGATCGAAGGTACTATGAAAAAAATAATATTGTTAATTTGTTTTATTACTGCTGCTAATGTCTTTGCCGCCCGTCCTGCCAAGCCTAATATCGTGTTGCTGCTGACCGATGATCTCGGTTGGCAGGATGTCAAATGTTATGACATCGACGAGCCGTCTCCGATGGAAACTCCGAATATTGACTCCCTTGCCGAAAAGGGTGTGATGTTTTGGCAGGCCTATTCGCCGGCGCCGACCTGTGCTCCAACGCGATGCGCCATCATGAGCGGAAATCATCCTGCCCGTGCCCAGAAGACTCACGTGGTAGGAGGTGCACCTCCTCATCCGCATCACAAGCTGTACTGGAGGATGATGTCTCCATGGTACAGCGGACGCATGCCGGAAGATGAAGTTACGTTGGCAAAGGTCCTTCAAAAAAGTGGTTATGTTACAGGCCATTGCGGCAAGTGGCACATGGCGATACAGCATCATGCTTTCCCTCAACCAGAGGATCAGGGTTTTGACTGGACACGCAGCAACCGTGGGGCCAGAAGCAGCATGAAGCCGCATCGGATGACCGGATTCGCCACTGACAAAAAGAATGATTCGTACCGTCTCGACAAAAAAGGTTTTCCTTATCATCAGAACAGTGAGGATGCATTAACATTTTTACGACAACACAAGGACAGGCCATTTTTTCTCTATTACGCCACCTGGCTGGTACATACACCCATACACACCAGAAGCGAGCAATTACTGGACAAGTACTGCAAAAAGCTCGGAGTTGAGCGTCCCAAAGATAATCAAGGATGGCAAGGCAAGGGCCAGACCAATCCGTTCTACTGTGCGATGGTTGAAGAGTTGGATTATTATGTGGGCAAAGTGTTTAGCTATCTCGAAACCACCGACGATCCTCGATGGCCCGGCCACAAACTCATCGAAAATACCTATGTTATCTTTACTTCTGACAATGGCGGTATGGAAGGCTATCCAGGCGAGATTATCACCGATAACTACCCGCTCGATAAAGGTAAGATCTCGGCAATGGAGGGAGGAACACGTGTTCCATTGATCATTACAGGACCGGGTATTAAGGCTGGTGTCAAATCTGATGTTATGGTTAACGGCCTGGATTTCTATCCGACGATCCTCTCGTTGACCGGTTCGCAAAGACCGGCAGGTAAACATTTGGACGGAGTTGATATTGCACCGCTGTTGCTTAGTGATCCGACGGACTCGTCGTTGATCCGGCAATCAAACGGTAAGATTCGAGATACAATGGTCTGGCATTTTCCAAATAGTGCCGCACTTGAAAGCACTATCCGTATCGGCGATTACAAACTCATCCGCAACTACGATCATGTAAATAATGCCAGTACAACCGAACTGGAACTGTATAAGCTATATGAAACTAAAAATGGCAAACAGATCCGGGTTGATATCGAAGAGGCGAGGGATATTTCAAAATTAATGCCCGCAAAAACCGCTGCGATGAACAAGAGGCTTACTGAAATACTGACGGAAATGAAAGCAAGCTATCCGTATTACAATCCGCATTACAAAAATGATCTGCCGAATAAGAAAAAGGTTTGCACGGTGCTTGCTCAAAGGCAAAGGGGCGATACCGTTGAATTTATTTATGAGGAAAATGGAGCCAAAGTGGTTCGGGCCAATTTGCTCTATACCCTTAACGGCGGCCAACAATATGAAGAATGGTTCCGTCAACCGGCAAAACTGTTGGCTGGTAATAAAGTGTCCGCTCTGTTGCCGAAGGGAACTACGCACTATTTTATAAATCTAATTGATGAAAATAACTTCCTTAGAAGCTATCCCGAGGTTAAACTGGAAGATCCGAAATCCAAATATTCCCAGTCAGCCCTGACGGTCCTTAAAAAGTGATTTTAGTTGTGAAAAATGCAAGTATCAGACAGTTTGACATTTTTATTTGGGAATGTACATTACTCATCGGTGACTTCGAAACATTATAGGAGGAAATTTTATTTATGAGCTCACTAATCATTAGACGTGAATTTCTAAAGAAATGTGCGATGGGCGGATTGTCCTTGTCGGCAGGTGCCTTTCTTACATCATGCAGTTCATCTCGGACTTATAATGGCAAAAAGACCATCGGCCAAAAACCTAATATTGTTTTTATCTTCGCTGATGATTGGGGCTGGGGTGACCTCAGCTGTCACGGTCATCCTTATGCCAAAACCCCAAACATCGACCGCTTGGCAAAAGAGGGCACCGATTTTACAAGATTCACCGTAGCAAGCGGTGTCTGTTCTCCAAGCCGCACTGCCGTTATGACAGGGCATTTCCCGGCACGTTATAATATCAACGGACATTTTGCCTGGGTGCATCAGAATCAAAAAAGAAATATGCCCGACTGGCTCAGCCCTAAAGCTCCGCTGTTGCCCAGATTCCTCAAACAAAGCGGCTATTCCACCGCCCACTATGGCAAGTGGCACCTGGCCAACGATATGATCCCGGACTCTCCGCTGCCGATTGAATATGGTTATGACGAATACGGTGCTTTTAACTGTGCAGGCGAGCAGATGCCCCCGCATGATGATGTTCATTTGGCGAATAAATTTATCAGAAAGGCTCACAAGCAGGGCAAACCATTCTTTATTAACTTATGGATGCATGAATCGCATACTCCGTTTCATACGCTGCCTAAATACCGCTGGCGATTCCCGAAATTAAAAGAAGCCGATAACATTTACGCATCAGTTTTGTCTCATGCTGATGACCGAATCGGGGAAGTCTTGGATACGATCGATGAATTGGGTATTGCTGACAATACCTTGGTTATATTCAGTTCTGACAATGGCCCTGCAAGGGCAACTACGCCGACCACTTTAAAGCTGATGTACGATACTGCAACCGGTGCCGGTTACGGTATTGGTGCGTCAAAGGGGATTACCGGCGGCAGGAGAGGTTATAAAGCCTGTCTGTTCGAAGGCGGTATCGGTGTGCCGTTTATTGCAAAATGGCCAGGCAGGATTAAAGCCGGCGCTGTCAATGATGACTCACTTATTTCTGCAGTTGATCTGCTGCCTACTTTTTGTGAAATTGCCGGAGTTAAACTGCCTGGAGATTACAAGCCTGATGGGATCAGTCAGGTAGACGCCCTTACGGGTAAAAATATTACCGCCAAACGCTCCAGCCCGTTGTTCTGGAAGATGAGTGCTGTCTGGCCTGCCAAAGCATACGCACCCGATCACTGGGTCGCTTATGCCATCGTATATAAAAACTGGAAACTTGTCAGCAATGAAGATGCAAGCCATATCGAGCTTTATGATATTATCAAAGATACGTACGAGAAGAAAGATTTGAAAACGCAGAACCCTGAGGTGGTAGCGGAATTGAAGAATAAGATAGAATCATGGAAGGCGACGTTGCCGGCAAAACCAGACTCAAGCTGTTTTTCTGATTACCGCAACAGGCCTCCTCTAAAGTAGAAAAAATGACACATGATAAAACCTTAGCCTTATTTTATAGAGATTACAATAAATAGAATCAAAATTGTTATCGCGGTAATGCTATTCTTGGCAGTGAGCAGCGGATGTCTTGGAGAAATGGATTCGCTGTGGGGCGAGCAGGTGGCAAAGCTCAAGGCGGCCGATGCCGGGATGAAGTACATCGTCATTACTGCCAAGCACCATGACGGTTTCGCGATGTATCATTCGAAGGTGAGCAAGTTCAATATAGTGGATGCGACTCCATTCGGCCGTGACCCGATGAAAGAACTGGCGAAGGCATGTAAGAAGCATGGGCTGGGTTTGGGTTTTTACTACTCTCACAACCAGGACTGGACATTCCCGGGTGGAGGTAACGGGCCGAAGAAGACCGCCGACGGCACGGATGTGGGTTTCAAGTACTACTATGAGAATAAGTGCCGCGCACAGGTGGAGGAGATTACTACGCAGTACGGACCGATTGCCATTGTCTGGTTCGATACTCCAGGCCGTATACCAGAGGAGTATGTTAAAGAACTCGTTGGAATAGTCAGAAAGAACCAGCCGAAGGCGCTTGTTTCAGGTCGGGCCGGCTATGGGCTGGGGGACTATGTGACACTTGGCGATATGGAGGTTCCGCACGAAAACGTCGAAGGTATCTGGGAAACAGTTGATACGACGAATGACTCATGGGCGTACGCGTGGTATGACAATTACTGGAAGACGCCCAAAGAGATTCTGCATCGCCTGGTCTCAACTGTAGGCCGCGGTGGAACATATATGCTCAATATCGGGCCGAAGGGTGACGGGACTGTGCCGGAATTGGCAGGACGTACGCTGAGGAAAGCAGGTGAGTGGATCAAGCGTTATCCGCAGGTTGTTTACGGGACAGATGCGTCGCCATGGAAACATGCCTTGCCATGGGGTGATGTTACGGTCAAAGACAGCACCCTGTTTCTGTGTATTTTCGATATGCCGAAAAATGGCGAGCTGTACCTGCCCGGACTGAAGACAAAGATCAGGTCTGCACTCCTGCTGGGCGAGAAGAACAATGCTGAACTCAACGTTCAGGCAACGGGCAGTTGGACAAAGATTCAGTTGCCAGCCAGCACTTCTGAGAAGCTATTGCCGGTAGTCCAGGTAGAAGTCGATGTGCTCAAACCGGGTTATTACAATGTGGATCTTACCTATAATGGAATGGGCCGGATTGTATGGGGCGTTGATATAGAGGGCGGCAAGTCCCGGCGCGCCGGGATTCAAAACCAGCAGAACTCATCGCACAACTATCAGAAGTTTCCAATCGGTTGGATCAACTTCCCAAAGCCCGGAAAATACAAGGTGAGTGTCTCATGTCTCGAGGGCGACCTGGCAGAAGCCAGCCTCAAGGCCATACACTTGGCATTTGTAGACTAACTTCCTGATACATAACCGAAGGACAGGAGATGAACAGAAAATTTAAAGCCGTATTTGCGCTGGGACTTCTAAGCTAATACATCAGTATCATAGTTTTTACTTAATGGCATAACCGACCGCTATAAGCTGCTCATGCCGCGGGCAAGAGGAAACAAGGCACAGGTCCCTGAACTGTACGATCTCGAGAAAGATCGCCAGGAGAAGGACAACATTGCCTCACAGCATCCGGAAATTGTCAAGGCAATGCGGGCTGAACTGCTTGAATGGCAGGAGTCGGTGGAACGTAGTCTGACAGGCGCTGACTACTAATCAGGGTCGTATGAGGAAGTCTTGCGGAAAACCGAACAGATGCAGGTAACGACGCGACAGGACGGCAAGGGCACGCTCGCCGTATGGTACAAGTATTTATATTTGGCCGCAGTCGTGGCGAGCAATCAGCAATCACCAACATCCTTGGTGCTAGCTGTGCTTGTCAAGGGTTGTAGAACCGCTGAAGAATCGCCCTGACAGCAAAAACATTTGATTTCTCCTCAATATTCCCGTATAATCAGTTCTCAATGGTCATCCTGAGGATTTGCATGAGTTCTTAAAATATGCGCCAGGGATTTTGAGCAGGAACCAACAAATGATACATATAAACAGAACGTTTTCATCAGCCGGCATCCTGGCAGTAGCTTTATTTTTGCTTTTCTGTAATTTCTCACATTGCATTGCCATGTCAAAACCTATAGACGGCTCGCCTTCCGATTTCACCGGATCTGTCAGTTGCATACAATGTCATGAAAACTTCTATAAGCTCTGGTCCTCGTCGTTTCACGGACTTGCCATGCAGCCGTACACAAACAAATTCGGGGCCGAAAAGATCACCGCCCATGACGAATTTCTTCAGGGCTCCGTCAAGAGCTACCGTGCCTTCATTACCAACAAGAAAGGTTACGTCGTCGTTCGGTCCGGTGATGAAGAAAAAAACTTTCCCTTAGTACACGTCTTCGGCGGCAAGAATGTTTATTACTTTCTCACCCCGCTGAAAAGAGGTCGGCTTCAGGTTCTTCCCCTGGCTTATGACATTCGTAAAAAAGAGTGGTTCGACACGACAGCCAGCGCAGTGCGGCACTTCGACGACAATAGCGACGAGGCCATTGACTGGATGGAAACGCCTCTTACGTTCAATACTTCCTGCTTTAGCTGTCACGTCAGCCAGCTTTCGACAAACTACGACCTGAAAACTGACACATACCACACCGTCTGGAAAGAACCGGGAATTAACTGCGAAACATGCCACGGCCCGTCGGGCGAACACGTTCGGAATTTCCGCAAAGCTGCTCTGGAAAACAAAAAGCCAAAAGACCTCGGTCTGGTAAGTACAAAGAATTTTGATGTCGATCAGGTAGACGGTATGTGCGGTCCATGCCATGCCAAGATGCGTCCGATCACTAAAGGTTTTAAACCCGGCGAGAAATACTTCGATCACTATGATCTCGTAACCCTGGAGGATAACGATTTTTACCCCGACGGAAGAGATCTTGGCGAAAACTATACATTCACCGGCTGGAGAATGAATAAGTGCGCAGAATCCGGCAAACTCGATTGCGTCCATTGCCACACCTCCAGCGGCCGGGATAGGTTCGCCGACGAAAAGGCAAACCAGGCCTGCCTGCCTTGTCATGATGAACTGGTAAATAACGTATCAGCCCATTCGCACCACAAACCCGACAGCGAAGGCAGTAAGTGCAAAACATGCCACATGCCAAAAACCGAATTCGCCAGGATGATCCGCCATGATCATTCATTCAGAGCGCCGACACCAAAAACTACGATCGCTCATAAATCACCAAACGCATGCAATATCTGCCACGCGGACAAATCCGCTGTTTGGGCGGGCAAACACGCAACCGCCTGGTATGGCGGCAGCTACCAGGATGAAACAGTATATTTCGCCTCCCTCATCGATGACGCCAGAAAAGGCAAATGGGATCGCCTCGACGAAATGCTAAAGTATATAACAGGCAAAGACCGTCGGGAAGTGGTTGCCACATCGCTCATTCGAATTCTGAGAAACTGCCCGGACAACAAAAAATGGGACACGATTATAGCTGCCCTGAAAGACTCTTCACCGCTGGTCAGGGCCGCCGCTGCTTCATCGCTGTCCGGCAACGGCACGGAAAAGGCACTTAACGCCTTGTTAACGGTAACCGATGACCGGTGGCGTGTTGTAAGGACCCAGGCTGGTTATGCGATATCAACATTCCCACCGCAGATGATCGCTTCTGAAAACAAAACCAGAGCCCAAAAAGCAACCGCCCAATACCTTACATCACTGCAAAACCGTCCCGATGACGCTCTCTCGCATTACAACCTCGGCAACTATTACTCCAACCAGGGCAATCTTGAAAAAGCGATAGATTCGTATAATACCTCAACAAAACTAAGAAGCGACCTTCTGATGCCGCACGTAAACGCTTCGATAATCTATGCAAGACTCGGAAAAACGAAAGAAGCCGAAATCTCTCTGCGAAAGGCACTTGGAATAGACCCAAACAACGCCGCCGGCAATTTCAACCTGGGCCTGCTCTTAGCTGAAAAGGGCAATCTGGGCGCTGCCAAAAACTGTTTGAGGCTGGCATTGAAAACAGATCCCGATTTCGCCGAAGCGGCCTATAACCTCGGCATAATGATCGCTCAGTCAAGCCCCTCAGAAACTATTGAACTTTGCCGAAAAGCATACACCCTTCGCCCCGAAAACATCAGGTACGGCTATACGCTGGCGTTTTTCCTCAATCAGAATGCCCGGACCAGCGAAGCAATAACCGTACTCGTCAAAATGATTGATAACTCCAACGCCACCTCCGACATCTACGCATTTCTGGCAGTGATCTACAGCGATCAGGGCAGAAAGAAAGAAGCGTTGGCTATTTACCGCAAGGCAGTAGAAAACGAAAACCTACCGATGCAGGACCGCTACCAGTTCGAGGCAAAGCTAAAATCGATACAAAGGCAGTAACAAGGTATGGATACAAACCAATTACAATGCTCCTCGTAATGCTTGCTGGATGGATAAACAAAGTGGCCTATGCCCATCCCAGCGTCTATCTAGCGTCAAATACATACCCAGTCTATTTAGGTCGGATTTGGGGTAGATGTCCTATTGATGTGTAGTTCTTGTTGAGCCTGTCAAGATGGGCACAATTTACCCCTGTTTCTCCTTGCCTTTGTTCAGGCTGGTCTGCTCATAGCACTGACTGAAGAAGCCAAACAGATGCTCGGCCCCCATCCGATCCAGAGGGATGTAGCCGAGTTCGTCGATAATAATCAGGTTGCACTTCCGGATGTTCTTCTCAAGCTTCAGGACCGTCCGTTCCTGACGGGTCTCGATGAACTGGCATCGAGCCAGGTCCATGACGTACTTCTTGTTCAATTTGGGCACATCGGCAAAACGATAGGATGACATCTCCTTGACCATCGGGAACTCGGCCTGTTTGAGGCGACGTTCGATCGCCATGGCCGTTCTGCGCTGGACTTCCAATTCCGCTAACTGCTCCAGGTAGTCTTCATAAGCGGCGTCCGCTTCACTGCATCTGCGAGCTATAGCCTTGTACTCGGCTCTCATGGTGGGCAATTTCAGTGTCTTGAGGTAGCTGTCCAGCAAGAGTCTTTGCGTATTCATACCAGCACCACCTTTCCAGCCTTGAGCCGGTCGTAGATGCCCGTATCACGGACGCCATTGCCCTGCATGACCAGTTCGGGACGGTTGGACAGGTCCAGACGGACTCGCTTTGACAGTGGCTCCAGCACGAATTGGCCTGGGATGTAGCAGCGTTCGTGAACCGCCACCAACTGTTGGTCGCACCAGATCAGCACCTGATCGACGAAGGCTTCACGCTGGAGGTCGTTGCGGCAGTCGTCAAACAGCTTGACGGCTAATTGACCGATCCCATCCACATGCGGCGCCGGAGACAGATACGTGTTCTCGCTTCGCTTACAGCCGTTCTCGAAGATCCAGCCTTCATGCCAGTCCACCTGCGCCTCTTCGCCAGGATCGAACTGCAGGGGCATGAACACCTCCTTCTGGCGATTGGAGGCTTGCTTAATCGGTAGCCAGGAGGAATCCGCAGTTTTAACGCCTTGGCTACGGTTTTGCGGGAGTGGCAGAGTTCTTTTGCAACTTCTCGCTGAGTTTCTCCAGCAATCTCTACTTTACGCCTAATGAATTCATAATGGTCCACCGTCAACATCCCTTCTGACCCTTTGCCATCTGGAACCAGCTCCAGATAACAAACATCGGTCAAATGCGGTGGTCCCCTTTTAGACGCTTATTACGCCGCTATCATGTGCGTCTGCCGTTGAAACCAGGCCTCCCCCTCCGGACAGCAATGACGGCTGTGTCAGGTACTTGCTCCTGGCCGGATCATCGATGAGCTTCAGTCCGCCGGTCAGCTTCGGGCCATAGCAGGCCGCAAAACGTTTGGCTTTGTCGGCGGCAACGTGAAAAGCCGTATCCTTCATTTCCAGGGGCTTGAATATTCTCGTCTTGAAAAACCTGTCCAGCGGCTGACCCGACAGTTTCTCAACGAGATGGCCAAGCACATCCGCCGACACGCTGTAATGCCACTTGGTTCCGGGCTGATAGAGGAGGGGAATCCTGCCGAGTTTGTCCGCCATGTCCTGAAGGGTACTGTCTCGATCAAGGACGTTGGCGGCCCTGTACATTTTGTCCACGGCGGTGTTCCCAAAGAAGCCGTAAGTCAGACCCGAGGTATGCCGCAACAAATCGCGAACGCTCATCGGGCGCGCCTGATCGGTGTGCTTGCCTGATTTGTCGTAGACTTTGAGCCCCTTGAATTCGAGAATATACTTTGATACCGGATCGTCGAGTTTGAGCTTGCCCTCCTCGTACAGCATCATAACAGCGGCGCTGGTGATCGGTTTGGACATCGAGTAAAAACGAAAGATCGTACCCTGCTCCACGGGCCTGGCGGCCTGGCGATTCATCATGCCGAAGGTCTCAAAGAACACGATCTGCCCCTTTCATCACTAAAACATATGTTATCCTGATGCCAGTTTACACCTTTCCATTATACACGCGATGAGGATTTTTTGCCAGCCGCCCCCCGAACAGTCCTTTCCCGGTCCACAAGTTGTTTTCCCTGGTATTCCAGTGCTCATCGCAAGAATTTCTTTTCCAACCGTCGATAGTGTTCCTATAATGGCGTCATGGAAAGGGCGATTTACAGGATAATTGACGCCAACTTCAACCGGGCTCGCGAAGCGGCTCGCGTTATGGAGGAGTATTGCCGTTTTGCACTGGCCTCGACGGCGTTGAGTTCGCGCGCCAAGGAGCTTCGGCACCGATTGTCCCGGGCGGTAGATCGCCTGGATGCCCGGATGTTGGCCGCCGCCCGCGATTGTGACAGCGACGTCGGCAGGGGCATGCGCGTGGGCGATCAGATGGTGCGTCGCAGTCTGGCGGACTGTTCGACTGCCGCCGCCAAGAGGCTCACCGAGGCGCTGCGGGCCCTTGCCGAAACCGTCGGCGTCTTTGATCCGGAACTGGCCGCCCTGTTCGAGGCGTTGCGTTTTGACGCATACACGCTGGAAAAGGATATCGCCCTGACTGCAATCGCCGCCGAGCGATTCAAGGCTGTGCGGCTGTACGTGCTGATAACGATGGGGCCCGACGATCCACCCGGCCGGATTCTCGATCTGGCCGTACAATGTGCCGACGGCGGCGCCGATTGCCTCCAACTGCGGGCGAAAGGCATTGCCGACGACCGCCTTTTTGCACTGGCGCAGGATTTCGTGAAAGTCTGTACTGAGCGCAATGTGATAAGCATCATAAACGACAGGACAGATATTGCCGTCGTCGCAGCCGCCGACGGCGTCCATCTGGGCCAAAACGACCTTGGCATAGCGCAAGCCCGTAAACTCCAGAAGAAGCCCATGATCTTCGGCATCAGTACGCACTCGATCGACCAGTTGGACGGTGCAATCGAGCAGACGCCGGCCTATGTGGCGGTAGGGCCGGTCTTTCCTACCGCGACCAAGCCCAACGAGCCTTGTGTCGGCCTGGAGTATGTTGCCGCCGCGACTAAAAAACTCAAACCGGCAGGTATCGCCCATGTCGCCATAGGTGGTATTACCCTCGACAACGTCGATACTGTGCTGCACGCAGGCGCAAGAGCCATTGCCGTTTGCGCGGCGGTGACCGCCCAAGGCGACCCGGCCGGGCATTGCCAGAGGTTCAAGGACAAAATCACGGCTGAGTACGCATAGCCCCCCTCAGCCGGTCGCCAGGCGGGAAACGCCTTTTCGACAAGTTATCCACGAAGCAATCACTTCTATGCGGTGGTTATGAACCCGGCACGCAAATGCTCAGAATGACACATAACAAACCGACCAGACGGTATAATTGGGCGACCTGTCGGTGGCGTCATCGGTAAATTGCATTGTTTTTTCGGTTCTGGGGCTGTATAAGAATAAGCCTATATTGACAACAATTCGTGGAGTGGTTGCCGGCGAAATGCCGTCTGAAGCGGCCTGCCATGCCCGGAAAACAAAAGTTATGCACATCTTATCCACAAGCCTGCCGGGCAACCTCATGGGCAAAACCCCTGATTGGCCCACCGGGGCAGCGGTTTATGTACTTATTGTGCGATATTTATATCTTATCCGGCTTTTGCAAGAGGAGTTTCTTGCAGTCCTTGCCATGTTTGCTGTCAAATGGGCAAAGCTAAACAACGAAAGGAGCCATTGGTGCCCGGAAAACTAATTACGATTGCTGAATCGCTTCATGCTTCCATCCCCAGGACGGGTGAGGTAATGAGATCGCTTCTGGCGGCTGGTCCGGATGCTTATTCCAAGCCCGGCGAGCATCTGGACTATATCAAGGCTCTGATAGAGGGCCAGGCCAATAATGGCGCCTGCTACATTGCTGTTAACGTCGATGCCTTTGGCGAAGCAGACCCGGCGATTGCCGTAGAGATAATGGTTCAGTACGTCAGGCTCGTCCGGCAGTGGGGCAGGGGCGTCGGCGTCTGCATCGACAGCAGCAACGACGACGTACTTACTGCGGGCCTCAAGGAATGGTTCAATACCGACCAACCGGTCCAACAGCCGCTTGTCAATTCGATCAAGGTCTATACCGCCGATAACATGATGCCGCTGAAGAAAGACTATGATTTCAGCTTCATAGGTCTGCTGATGAGCGAGGACAAAGCCACCGGCCCGGGCGGTTCACATTCTGTCGATGAACTCTATAGCCTTGCCAAACAACTCTTTGACAAAGCGGTCAACGAGTATGGTTTCAAGCCGGCGGAGATATTCTTCGACTCCACCGTCTTTCCCATCGCCATCGATATGCCGATGGAGCCGGGCGTGCCGGGCTATACGTACCGGGCGTTTGAAACGATCAAGCGGATCAAGAGCGATCCGGTAATGAAGGCCGCCCACTGTTCATTAGGCATCAGCAACTGCGCCCGCGACCTGCCCGCAAGAAAGGTAGGCATCTGCAGGGCGTATGTCGAGAAAGCCATGGAATACGGGCTCGACGCGGGAATCGTCAATGTCGCCCACCACTTCGGCGAAAAGCCCGCCGCCGCCGAGCTCGCCCGCCTCGTCGACGCCTTCGCAAAAATGGACGGCTCACCGGAAAAAACCAATGAAGCAATGACGCTGATGGCCCAATTCTGCGCCGCCAGCCGTTAATCGCAGCGGATTCCATATTTAGAGGAGCGTTACGAGGATAATGGCAAAGTAATCCATTCTTTTGCTTGCATTTCTCTCCCGTCTACGGGAGAATGTGAACATATCTATAACGGAACTTGACTTGTCTTTTTCCAAGGGAGTGATTCTGATGAAAGATGAAACAGTAGGGATGTCAGACCAGGAACAGCACGATGCAGCGGTTGAACTTCTGGAGAAACTCAAGAAGAAACTCCATTCTGATAGCATCACAACTGCAAGGGTGGCTGCTCACAAGTTGTCCTGGATGCAGGAAGATGGTTTGGCTATACTCAGGGAGGCATTGTTTGGAAGCCACCCAAGGACAGTTAAGAAGGCGGCGGCCTATGGCATGAGGAGCATGAAGGGGAGGATGAAGAAGCTGGCTTTAGAGGTTCTTGAGGAGGGGTTAAAGCATCGCAACCCTACTACCAAGGCGGTATGTGAAAAGGCCCTGTTTCTGATGAAAGGGGGAGTCCCCAAGAAGAGTGTTTCTCGTTCGAGGTCGAATTCAAGCAGGCGGAGAATAGGGCAAGCCAGGAGTGGAAACCGAGCAAGAGGAAGATCCACAGCCAGGAGGACTTCTTTCAACAGGTAAGGATTGCCAACCGACTTTTGGCTCTTTGAACAAGGAAACTCATGCCCCTGCATTTTCAATCAATTTGCAGCAGCAGCAACGGCAACTGTCTTGCCCTGTGGTCATCAAAGACCAGGATACTTATAGATTGCGGCCTGTCCTCCATGAAGCGAACCAGGCAGGCCCTGACTTCCCTGTTTGGCGATCCTTCCCGGATTAATGCCGTGTTATTGACCCATACCCATTCCGACCATATTTCATATTACCCATTGAGAGTCCTCGATGAGTACGGCCACACGATTCGCCTCCATGACGATTGTGTTGACCAGTTGAAGCAGAAGCATTTCAATGGCTACGGATTCAAGAACCTGAACATCAAGCCGTTTAAGAACGCCGAATTTACTGTTGGCGAATTCAAGATCAAACCTTTTGAAGTAATCCACAGCCCTTGGTATCCCACTTATGGGTATCAGATTTTTTATGAGGACAAGAAAATTGTCATAGTCACCGATTTTTGTGAGCGGGACAATGTCCTCGAACATTTTGTCGATGCCGACTTTATCTTTGTCGAAAGCAATCATGACCTGGAATTGTTACGGCAGTATTATAATCCCAACAGCCGGTTCCACATGCCAAACCCCGATACGGCAAGTTTGCTGCTTGAAGTTGTTAGTGAAAGCATCAAAGACCCTCAAACAGTGATGTTAGGGCATATCAGCAGCCAGAGAAATGAGCGTGATTTGGCTCTTGCCGAGACTGTTGCTGTATTTGCAGAAGCTGGTAAAGAGATAGGGTTTGAGCTGCTCGCCGCTCCCTTGAGAGAGCCCAGCGAGGTAATTGAGGTAGGATGAGAAAGGCGGCTATCCGCCTCTTTTGACGGCATCATTGCCATATCTGTTCTTTATCTTGTCGGAAGCCTGGTCCAGTCTTTTCTGCTTTTCTTCTTCCGGATTTACAAACAGCTCTTTCTGGCCGGCCCCTTCGGTAATCAGCCCTGATGCTCCAAATCCCAGCAGTCGGAGAGGACCGGCTGACTTCTTATGCCACTTCAGGAACACCGCCCTCGCCTGGCGCCACAGTGTTTCAGTCGTATTCGTCGCCTTGCTAAATGTACTGCTCCGGGTAACAGTCTTGAAATCACCGTAACGAAGCTTAAGCGTGATCGTCTTTGCCTCAAACTTGCCTTTTCGAAGTCTCTGGGCAACCTCCTGGACCTGACCAAGCAGCACACCGAGCAGAACGTCTTTGTCATCTATATCAACAGCAAAAGTTTCTTCACTGGATATGCTCTTTGCAACATGAATCGATTCAACTTCTCTATCATCGATACCATGAGCCAGGCGGAGTATGCCGCCAGTCTGATTGCCTAAACTGTCCTTAAGATGCTCCGGGGCGGTATTCTTCAACTGGCCTATGGTGTTTATACCAATCGCCTTCAGTGCTTGCTCGGTTACTCTTCCAATTCCCCATATTCTTGAGATCGGCAGAACATCGAGAATTCTCTTCTTGTTATCCTCTGTGATAATCACAAATCCATCGGGTTTTTCCAAATCCGAAGCAAGCTTTGCAAGGAACTTGTTCGGTGCAATACCGACGGAAGCTGTCAAGCCCAGTTCTTCTTTGATTTCGTGTTTTATTCGTCGTCCGATTTGTTCGGCACTGCCGAATAATTGAGTACTCCCGGCAACGTCGAGAAACGCTTCATCTAAAGAGATAGGCTCTATCTGGTCTGTATATCGTGAGAATATCTCATGGATCTTATTTGACAGCTCGACATATCTTTTCATTCTGACCGGCAGGACAATTCCATCGGGACATAACCTGACAGCCTGAGACATTGGCATTGCACTATGAACACCAAATTTACGTGCCTCATAAGATGCCGCACTTACAACCCCCCTCTTAGCAGGACTACCCCCAACAATGACGGCCTTACCCTTCAGTCCGGGATCGTCAAGCTGTTCGACAGAGGCATAGAAGGCATCCATGTCTATGTGAAGTATATAACGAGGTTCAGACATCAACTACCACTCACACCTAATAAACCTGTCAAACAATTGAGTTTTCCTTACTGCATCAACTGATGAGTATCCCTTGAACTGCTTATACTTGCACTCAACAAGCCCAAAATCTATCAGAGGCTCAAGAATCCTTGAACGTAAGATCCATTCGATCTTTACATATTTAGAAATTCCTCCCCTTACTTCTTTTAACACTGATGGAAGGAGTATTTCCTCAGACAATCTCTTCACATCCGTATAACTATCAGCAATCTCACCTAATCTGTGAATGGAATAAGCAATAGTGTGCTGAATACTTGCTAATTCAGGCAATCTATCCACATACCCAATATTGAATTTTGTGAAATAACTGTTAAAGAGCAACACATATAATTCTCCTGCTCTTTCATCGGCAAGCAGAGAATGGTATTTCTTGGGAACCAGGAATTTGTTCTTCCTCTTATGTATCAGCCCTGCTGACTGGCAGACAACCCTTGCTATATGGAGTGGAAAAACGTCTGTCTCATTTATCACCTTGTTATATTCTAAAATGGATTTCTTCTCGTCTTCTGGAATAATGAGTCTGTCAAAAATCAACTTGACAAACTTTCTATTCAGATTACCTGCTGCCGTTGCTGTATTCTCATTTTTTAATTCAACAAGAGTATTCAAACATATGACGGCATTTGCAAACAATACAGAGTTCTTCGGTTCAGAGAGTTCGAGCTTCTTATTGAATTTGAGTGGGAAACCATCATCATCCCAGGACAAATAGATGAGTCGTGAAACCTGATCAGGAGATAATCCTCCCAATTCAGCATCAGGTGCAGCATTGCGTGCTTTCATTACTTCCTGTAGTTTTTCATTTGCATTTTCAATGTTTTCAAAGGACTGGTCGCCAAGTTCTTCAGCCAGGATTCTTGTTGCAGGGTTTGGTGACAGTTTGTTGTAGAGATTTCCAAGGATATCCTGAACTTTTGGTTTTCCGGCTCTATCTACTTCAACACGTATACATTCTCTGATGTGGTGTAAATCTTCTATGAGAAAATGTAATACACCGTCTTCGGCATTTAGAATCCTGTCATAGGTATCCATGTCAAGGGAATGACAATGCTTGAGTATTGTTTTCTGTTCCTTTGGGGTCAGTTCAATTCTAACCATTTTGTCTGGATTTATTTGTATCATCGAGATTTCTCATTCTGGCAAAAACATTATCCTGCCATTTCCGCTCTCTAAAAAACAAACTAACCAATTCTTCCTGCTTCAGCATAATGATAGAAAGTTCCCCATGCCTTTGCCGCTATTTTATTGTTGGAAGAAAGAAGTTCCTTGATCCCGTCAACATCCAGCAGCAGGGTCTCTATATCTTCGCTGTCTTCCAACCACTCATCAGATACTTCTCCTTCGGCCTCTACCATAACCATTAAACAGGATTCATCGGTTAATCCGGCAGAGGAATATACGGGCATACTGACATGATTGATCCTCGCAAGATCCAGGCCGGTTTCTTCTTTCAATTCTCTTTTGACTGTTTCAGCGACATCCTCACCATCGTCAATTAGTCCGGCAGGGAACCCATACTCATAATCCCAAATCGGGATTCTAAATTCCTTTGTGACAACAAGTCTCTTTCCACTGCTGCTGTTTATCGTGGCTATTATTACAACAGCGTCCGGCTTGACATCGGCAATAGGATCATCCTTTCTTGAGCACATCAGCCAGGACCCTTTGGAGTCTGTCTTTCTTTTGAAAAGAACTTCAAATAGATTGATCCAACTGCAATCTGTCAATTTTTTTAGTTTGTAATAGTCAGACATAGACATTTTTCCTGAAAGCTACTAATTCTAAATCACAGGCAGTATTATCAGGCAGATACTTCCTTCTTTCCATGAAAATCCGGAATGAAAAACAGCTTGACAAGACGAGTATCAGAGGTATCCCACTGCATCCTAAGTGCAGGTGTGATTTAGTGCCTGCTCTGAAGGAATAACAGGGAATGCTTAGGATAGAATGGGCAAATTAAAAGTGTCCGGTACGAATGGCACTGTCATGATTTTGGCG
>JAGHBX010000659.1 GCA_021160785.1 Planctomycetota bacterium
GGCGAGCCTCCAACACAAAGAAATGCACCCCCATTATCAGCACTGTAGCCGCCCGTGATCGTTAAACCCTCGATTCTGGAATTGACATCCTCGCCACTGTGAAAATGGAAACCTCTGTGCGGCTCATTGCTGGTTCCCTGACAATCGACGATGCAGTTTTCCGGGCCGTTTTGGCTTCGGACGGTTATTGCTTTTCCGTTGAAGTCGAGGTCTCGGTTTCCGTCTCCCGTGTAGGTTCCATCTGCGACAATGACTATGTCATTGGGTTCTGCGGTGTCTATTGCTGATTGTATTGTTGTGTATGTCTCTCCGGGGCCGACGTGTAGTTCGGCGGCGGGGGTGGTCGATGCGGCCAGGGCGATTATGGCGGCGATTAGGAATACGCTGTTTTTGCGGATCATTTTGTCCTCCTCTGATCTCTCATCTCCTGTTTGGGAAGCTCGATTTAGGTGGGATTATACCACAATGCATTGAGCTTTTCAAATGTAATTTTCTCTTTTTTTAGTGGATGTTATGGGGGGGGGAATAGCGGGAATGCGTGAGGTAGTTATGGTGTTCTGCTGTATTGCGTTTTCAATTCGATTCTGGGGTTTTTTGTGGTTTTATGGCTGGCGATATGCATTTTACCCTACCAAAAGACTGTGAATTTTTTGTGGTTTTTTTGTGCGTCAGGTTGACAAATGTGGTAGAATAGTGTAAGCTACCAAAATGATAGGGATTTAGGAGATGAATATGAAGTTATCATCAAGAAGCAGATATGGTTTCAGGGCAATTCTTGAGTTGGCTGTTGAGTACGGCAAGGGTCCTCTTCAGATCAAGACAATTGCCAAACGCGAGGACATATCCAACAAGTACCTTGAGCAGTTGGTAGCCATGCTCAAGGCCTCCGGACTGGTCAGGAGTATCCGCGGGCCCAAGGGTGGTTATGAGTTGACAAGGCCGCCGGGCGATGTCAAACTGAGCGATGTTTTCATAACGCTCGAGGGCCCGGTGGTGGCGGTCGAATGTCTGGAGCATCCGGAGTTTTGCCCCAAGTGCACCGAGTGTGTCACCAGGGATGTCTGGGCGCAGATGCAGGGCGCGATCATGGGCGTGCTGGAGTCTATGACGCTTCAGGATCTCGTCGACAAGACCCAACAGGGGCAGGCGGATAATTATCAGATTTGAGCTTAGTGAAAGGAGTTTGTGGGATGGGCAGGATTTACGAGGATATTACGGGCACTATAGGTTCGACTCCGACTGTCAAGATCAACAAACTTGGAGGCCCTGACGCCACTATCCTGGCGAAACTGGAATCGTTCAATCCCTGCGGCAGCGTCAAGGACAGGATCGCGTTGTCGATGATCGAAGACGCAGAAAAGCAGGGTCTGCTTAAGCCGGGAACCGTCATCGTGGAGCCGACCAGCGGTAATACCGGTATCGGTCTGGCCTTGGTGTGTGCGGCGAGGGGGTACACATTGAAGCTGACGATGCCCGAGTCGATGAGCATCGAGCGCCGAAAGCTGCTGAGGATATTAGGGGCTGAGATTGTGCTTACGCCGGCGGAATTAGGCATGAAAGGCGCAGTCGACGAGGCCAACCTGATCAAGTCCGAAGACCCGAACGTTTTTGTTCCGCAGCAGTTCATCAACCCGGCAAATCCCCAGGTTCACAGGCGCACTACGGCCGAGGAGATATGGAACGACACCGACGGCAATCTGGATATCTTCGTAGCCGGTGTGGGAACCGGAGGTACGATTACCGGCTGCGGCGAGGCGCTCAAGGCTCACAAGGGCGACATCAAAATAATTGCGGTGGAGCCATCCGATTCTGCGGTGCTTTCGGGACAAAAGCCCGGCCCTCACAAGATACAGGGTATCGGGGCGGGGTTCATTCCCGATGTGCTTGACATCGAGGTCATTGACGAAATCTTCCAGGTGACCAATGACGAGGCGATGGATACGACAAGGCTGCTGGCTTCCAAAGAAGGCATATTAGCCGGTATCAGCGCCGGCGCTGCAATGTACGCAGCCGCCGAGGTCTCCAAACGACCCGAAAACAAAGGAAAGACAATCGTCGTTATAATTCCCGACACGGGCGAGCGATACCTGTCGACCGAATTGTATGCCTGAGAGGGGGAATCGGCCTGATGACCGATCTTGATAACATCGAAAATACCACTGATCTCGTCAAGGCGATCGTGGAGACTTATGACGGGGACTCGGGCATAAACTTCATTGACGTGACCAATCTGCCCGTCCGTGAGAAGATAATGTCTATCCTCGACGGGCTTGCCGAACTGCTTTTTCCCGGCTACAGGGGAAAGCGGATCGTTACGCAGGCCAACGTTCACTCCATCGTAAGCGACATACTCGACACGCTGCGCGGCGAGCTTGCCCACCAGGTAAGCCTTGCTCTGAGGCATGAGTGTCGCATGAAAGATTGCCCCACCTGCGATTGCGAAACGATGGCTTCGGACATCACCGAGCGATTATTAGGCAAGATTCCGCAAATCCGCCGGATATTGAAGACCGATGTTCAGGCGGCGTTTGACGGCGATCCGGCGGCGAGGTCTCTTGAAGAAGTTGTAATCAGCTATCCTTACATCACCGCCATCGCCATTCACCGCATTGCGCACGAATTGTACCTGATGGAGGTGCCCCTGATTCCGAGGATCATGAGCGAATACGCCCATAGTATGACGGGCATTGATATACATCCCGGGGCGAAGATCGGTAAACGTTTTTTCATTGATCACGCCACCGGTGTGGTTGTGGGCGAAACAGCGATCATCGGCAACAACGTGAAGTTCTACCAGGGCGTTTCATTAGTCGCCATCAGCATCCCCAAAGATGCCCAGACGATACAGGGTGTCAAACGGCATCCGACCATCGAAGACGATGTGACGATTTACGCTGAAGCAACAATTTTAGGCAATGTTACCATCGGAAAAGGGGCTGTAATCGGCGCCAACGCATGGGTTCGCAGGTCCGTGCCGCCCGGCGTAACGGTCATGATGGCCGTGCCGGAAACGCGCTACAAGCACAACAACGCTAACGCAAGTCACAAGGGCTAATGATAATCCGCCCCCGACAGGAGAGAATGTTGACCGAAGCGATCATAGAAAAAATCCAGCATCTCAAGAAGCAGCGAAACGCAGTGATTCTGGCGCATAACTATCAAATCGGCGAGGTTCAGGACGTTGCCGATTTTACCGGCGACTCATTGGGCCTGAGCATTCAGGCTTCGACAACCCAAGCCGAAACAATCGTGTTCTGCGGCGTGCAGTTCATGGCCGAGACTGCGAAGATCCTTTCGCCGCAAAAAACCGTCCTGCTGCCGGATAAAACCGCCGGCTGTCCGATGGCCGACATGATAGACGCCCGATCGCTCGGTGAACTCAAGAACAGGCACCCCGACGCCCTTGTCGTCTGCTACGTAAACACCACCGCCGAAGTCAAGGCGCTAAGCGACTACTGCTGCACCAGCAGCAACGCGCTCCAACTGGTCGAGTCGCTGCCGGCGGGCAGAGAGATCATCTTTGTGCCGGACAGGAACCTCGGCGGCTATATCGTTGAGAAAACGGGCAGGCAGATGATATTGTGGCCGGGCTACTGCCTGACGCATGCACGGATCACAGAGGGCGATGTTGCAGACGCCAGGGAGAAACACCCCGGCGCCGTAGTCATTGCACATCCGGAATGCAGTAAGGAGGTCCGCGACTGTGCCGACGAGCTTCTCAGCACCGGCGGAATGCTCAAATTCGCCGCCGAGAGCAGCCATCGGAGTTTCATAGTGGTTACCGAGATTGGAATCATACACACGCTGAAGAAGCAGAATCCGCAAAAGCAATTCTTTCCCGCAGCGGATTCGGCGATATGCGGGAATATGAAAAAGATTAATCTTGAAAAAGTGCTATGGTCTCTGGAAGATATGCAGTATGCCATTACCGTAGCCGAAGATGTGCGGAAGCGGGCGCGGGCGGCCCTTGACCGAATGCTCGAGGTTCTGCCGGCTAAATGACATGTAAGCAAAAAAAGGAAGATAAATGACACAGGAAAACGATTATCGTTTGGAGACTTTGGCTTTACATGCTGGACAGGTGGTGGATTCGGATACTTTGAGTCGTGCCGTGCCGATCTACCAGACCACCAGCTACGTGTTCCGGGATACGGATCACGCGGCGAATCTGTTTGCTCTCAAGGAGTTCGGCAATATCTATACTCGTCTGATGAATCCGACGACGGATGTGCTCGAAAAACGAATCGCCGCGATGGAAGGCGGCGTGGGGGCATTAGGCTTCAGTTCGGGTATGGCGGCGATCAATGCCGCGGTGCTGAATATCTGCGGCGCCGGAGAGCACTTCGTATCGTCCAATTCCCTTTACGGCGGGACATACACGCTGTTTAGCCAGACGTTTCCGAAGATCGGTATTGACGTTACGTTTGTCGAGCCGGACGACCCCGCCAACTTCGCAAAGGCGATCAAGGACAACACGAGATTTATTTACATCGAAACCATAGGCAATCCCAAGAACGACGTCATGGATTTTGAAAAGGTCGCCCAGATCGCTCACGAGCACGGTATTCCGGTGATATGCGACAATACTGTAACGTCGCCGATACTGTTTAGGCCTTTCGAGCATAGCATCGATATTGTCGTGCACAGTTGCACGAAGATCATCGGCGGGCACGGCAACAGCATAGGCGGGGCGATCGTCGATTCGGGCAAATTCGACTGGACCAACGGCAAGTTTCCGGGATTGACCGAGCCCGATCCGAGCTACCACGGCGTCAAGTATGTCGAGGCGGTCGGCGAATTGGCCTATATCATCAAGGCAAGGACACAATTCCTCCGGGACATGGGCGGGTGCATGTCTCCGTTCAATGCGTTCCTGTTCCTGATGGGATTGGAGACGATACATCTGCGCGTTCCGAGACATTGCGAAAATGCCCTGGCCCTGGCGAAATTCCTTGAAAAGCACGACGCCGTTAAGTGGGTGAACTATCCTGGTCTGGAGTCTCACAAGGATTATAAAATGGCAGAGAAGTACCTGCCGAACGGGCAGGGCGCGATTTTGGGTTTCGGGATAAAGGGCGGAAAAGCTGCCGGCGCAAAGTTCATCAACAGCGTCAAACTTGCAAGCCATCTGGCGAATGTGCTTGACAGCAAGACGCTGGTTATTCATCCTGCGACGACGACGCATCAGCAGTTGAGCGATGAAGAACAGCTAAGTGCCGGTGTAACAGGCGACTATGTGCGTGCTTCCGTCGGCACGGAGAATATCGCCGACATCATCGCCGACTTCGATCAGGCGCTGAAAGCCAGCCAGAAATGACGGGAAACGAACAAATGCGGCTTTTGCAGTGTATTAGCCAGGATGGAAATCCAAATTCATCAAATTAGCAAGGACTGAAGGGACATGTGGGATTACACCGACAAGGTTATGAACCATTTTCTTAACCCGCGTAATGTGGGCACGGTTGAAGATGCCGACGGCGTTGGAGAAGTGGGGTCGCTTGCCTGCGGGGATGCGCTGACGCTGACTTTCAAGCTCGACGGCGAGGGGCGCATCGGCGACGTAAAGTTCAAGACATTCGGCTGTGCAAGTGCGGTCGCATCGTCATCGGTATTGACCGAGATCGTCAAGGGCATGACACTCGAAGAGGCCGAGCGCGTAACCAACCAGGACATCGCCGGGGAGCTCGGCGGGCTTCCCGAGCAGAAGATGCACTGCTCGGTAATGGGCCAGGAGGCGCTGGTCGCGGCGATTGAAAACTATCGCAATAAGGGCAAGGTCCGACACGAAAAGGAAGGCACGATCGTTTGTACGTGTTTCGGTGTTACCGGCGAAGAGATAAAAAAGGTCATCCGTGAAAACGACCTGACGACTGTTGAGCAGGTGACCAATTACTGCAAGGCGGGCGGTGGCTGCGGCGGCTGCGGCGGCGAGATTGAAAAGATCATCGAACAGATCCAGGGCGACAAGGCCGATACGCATCGCGCCCAGAAGCCCGCCAAAACCAGGAAGCTGACCAATATCCAGAAGATTCAACTCGTCCAGCAGACGGTCAACGAGCAGATTCGACCGAAACTCCGCGCCGACGGCGGCGATATGGAACTGATCGACGTCGAAGGCAACAAGGTCATCGTTGCATTCAGGGGCATGTGTGCCCAGTGCAAGATGGCCGAATTTACAATCAAAGATGTTGTCGAGGCCAAACTCAGAGAGTTTGTCAGCGACGAACTCTTTGTCGAAGAAGACAAAGACTCCGCCGGACAGCAGCATGATCACAGGGGGGACGGACAATGACCACAGACGCCGTATATATGGACAACAACGCCACGACCAGGGTCGCTGGCGAAGTGATAGAAGAGATGACGCCGTATCTGGGCGAGCTTTACGGCAATCCCTCCAGCATGCATTCGTTCGGCGGGCAGGTCGGCAAGAAGATCGGCCAGGCAAGGGAGCGCATCGCGTCGCTTTTAGGCTGCCGGCCCGAGGAGATCATCTTCACAAGCTGCGGCACGGAAAGCGACAACGCCGCGATCAAGGGCACGCTCGATATGGCGAGCAGCAAACGCACGGTCATAACCACCCGCGTCGAACACCCGGCGGTGCTTAGCACCTGTCGCGAGATGGAGCATCACGGCTATAACATTGTCGAGATCAGCGTCGATAAGAACGGCCGGCTCAACCTGGACGAACTCGAAAACAGTCTCGATGAAGATACGGCCATCGTCTCGGTCATGTACGCCAACAACGAGACAGGCACGGTGTTTCCGATTGAGCGGATTGTCTCGATGGTCAAGTCAAAGGGCATCGTGTTTCATACCGACGCCGTCCAGGCGGTGGGCAAGATTCCGATTAACCTCGCCGAACTGCCTATCGATCTACTCAGTCTGTCGGGCCATAAGCTCCATGCCCCCAAGGGCGTCGGCGTGCTTTACGTTCGCAAGGGCACCAGGCTTGCACCGTTTATGGTGGGCGGGCACCAGGAATTCGGCAGAAGGGCGGGCACTGAGAATGTGCCGAGTATCATTGCGCTGGGCAAGGCGTGCCAACTTGCCGGCGAAAATATCGACGATGAAAACACACGCATCCGAAAGCTCCGCGACAAGCTCGAAAAGGGAATCCTCGCCACATGTCCCGACAGCAGGGTCAACGGCGACACCCAAAATCGGCTGCCCAACACCACTAATATCAGCTTCGAGTATATCGAGGGAGAGGCGATTCTTCTCATGCTCAACCGTTTCGGCATCTGCGCCAGCAGCGGATCGGCCTGCACCAGCGGATCGCTGGAGCCGTCCCATGTCCTGCGCGCGATGGGCGTGCCCTTTACCGCCGCCCATGGCTCGATACGTTTCAGTCTCAGCCGCTACAGCACCGAAGACCAGGTCGATTTCGTCATTGAAAAAACGGCCCCCATCGTCAATCGCCTCCGCGAACTAAGCCCCTTCGTAACAACCTGACGCGCCTGTTGCAAGAACCCATATTGGACGCTTGTTGCTTTTGATTTGGTTATTCCGATTTCTCTGAGACGGTTTTGCCGATCTCAACACACGTTTGCAGCCATTCGATGGTCTCTTGGAAATCTGTAAAAGCGCCTACCTGAAAGCCCCTGTTTCTTGCACAGAGTTCGAGAAATCGGGCCTTGTCGAACTGGTGGTCGGGCCTGCTGAGAACGGCGATCTTGTTGCGAAAGGCCGATCTGTGCCTGCCGAGTTCCGTTACTAATTCGTACATATCGAACAATGTCAGAGTGCCGTAAGCGTCCCTGGCATCGAGAAGTATTTCGTAATCGGCGGGAGGTTCTGCTATGGCAGCCAACTCGATGAGTATTTTCTTGCTCTGCTCCAGGTCCGGTTCACCGGTAGGGTGGGTTTTTATGAAATCCTTTGCGCTAATGAGTTTGTAAGTTGTTTCCATTGTGTCGGTTCTCGATTTTCAATGTCAAGCTCTGGCTCTCTGCTTTCACTTTGGTCTCTTGAATCAGCCCATTTTCTGCAGAACCGCCTTGAACTCAGGTGCGGTTACGGTCATTTGACTGCCCTGTATCCTGTATTTTGCATTGACTATGTAGCCGGGCTTGTTGATGATGAGCGTGTCGCCGACGATCCGATAGTGCTCCTCTGTTATGGTCGTTGTGCCTCCGGGCTCGTATTTTGTCGTAACGACCTCGCCGTTGGATTTGAATTCGACAGTTATCGAATCATATATCGGCGGATCATCCATGTCGAGTCTGGTGACTTTCCACCGGGTGCCGGTCAGCGAAGTGGGGGTGTTATAGTCGTAGACCGCCGCCCGCTTCTTGTCGCCCTCATTACCGATTATGTAGCCTGCACCCGCACCAATGGCGGCGCCTGCCAATGTTGCCCCGGTACTGCCGCCGATGACCTGGCCCGCCAATGCGCCTATTCCGGCACCCGTCAGTGCGCCCGTCTTGGCCTGTGTGTCACAGCCTGCAATCGCAAAGACCAATGCAAGCAGGGACACAAAAAGACATTTGAACCACTGTCGAAGATGTAAAGTTCCATATCCGCCGATGCTTCGGCTTTGTGTTGTTCTGTTTCGTTTCATGTTACGTTCCTTTCATAATCAATTCGTTGTCATATTCCTGATTACATAAATCGTTGGTCTGGTCATTATCTTCTGCCCCTGCCGCCGCCACCGGAACGTCCGCCTCCGGATCTTCGGCTTTGGTTGAAATCTCTGCTTCTGGATGATCCTCGTTGACGTGCGGAGTTGTGTCGGTTGAGATTGGAAAAATCTCGTTGGCGATTCCGGCCGCGGTCCGGTCTATCCCGCTCAACGGACGGAGTGAGCGGTCTTGACGTTGAAGGCCTTGCGCTGGCCCAGCCGCCCCTGTCGCGTTTCTGCCATCCGGAGTACGTTTTGCAGAAAGTGTTGCCATTGCGATCGGCATAGACGTTGTTGGGACGCGTGGACGGACGCATTGAGGGCCTTGCCGCAGGCGGTCTTGCCGGACCGGGGCCCGGTTTACCCGCGCCGGGCCTGCCTGCAACGGGTCTGCCGCCAGGTCTGTGGGCAAGATTCCGGCGTCTGTTGTATATGTTGCTGCGGTTGTTGTTGAAATTTATGTTTCTGTTGATATCGATATCGACATCGCGAAAACCGCGAGCCCCCCACCATCCGCCATGGTGCACATTTGAAGCAATCCAGCCGGTTGCGACTCCGGCGGCAAAAGCCCACCCATTGTAGGGATTGTAGACAGCGCCATAGCCGTAGGTTACCGGCCGAGGATAGTAGTAAGTTCCGCACCATGCCGGATAAACGTAACCTGTTCCGTAGACAACGGCGCCTCCATAGACATAGGAACCCATATACCCCGTCGTGTAGCCCACGTAAACAACATCGGGAGTGGAACCATATACGTACACATATTTGACGTTGTAGATCGGACAGCCTGGTGGAATGATGTATATTACCTGCGGAACAGCTACACATATCCGCCATGGCCCGGGCGGACTGTCGGAGACAAACCATACGCCTTTGTCACAGCAGTAGTATTTGCCGCCGTATTGAATCACCGAGTAAGAGGTGTTGGCGGCGTAGAGCATATCGGTGTCATGGATTTTTACAAATTTGGGATTACCGTCATAGATCACGGCGAGCTTTGCTTCACTGCGTTTGACGGTTGCGGTTTGAGGTATCTGCACATCAAGCACCGCTTCACGGGCCTGCTGTGTATCGGGTACGCTGGAAAGCACATTTGCCTTTGCCGAACCGGCGGGGATCTTCGCAAAATCGGGGGGCAGCTTGTCGCCGGGGACATACGACCACTCTCCATCGAGCTCGGCGGAGGTATACCATCGGCCCGACAGGAGGAGAAAGTAATCCTGGCTGCCTATGTGCGCCAACAGGTCGCTTTTGGTGTTGGAAAGGTAAAGAAGGTCGGTGCCGTATATTGTCGAGAACCTTGCCGGGCCGTCCAATACGATCAGTTCGGTCGGTTCGGTGGCGACGACGACCTGCGGCATACGATCGAGTTGCGGCTGTTCTATCTGTTCTTGCGTTGCATCAGGAGATTTTGCCGCACTGATCACGGAGTCGGGTGTCTGCGTGCTCGCCTGCCACGGACCCTTTATATCGGTTGCTGCCAGCCAGTCCTGGCCGCCTTTGAGATAGTAGAGTTTTGTTTTCGGCTCGAATACGATGAAGAAGGGTGTATTGACCACGCGTATCAGGTCGGAATCCTTTGTCTTCTGCAATTTCGGATCCCCGTTGATCGTTACCAGCACAGCAGGATGAGTTGTGAAAATGATCTTTGGCGGTGTAGTGTTGAGTTGGGCGGCCGCGGCTTTTTCCTTCTCGATGAGATCAAGCATCGTCAGCAGGCCATCGAGGGAGATCGTCAGGTCCCATTTGGGAATCTCGCTTTCGAGAATTCCTTTCAGCTTTTCGATCCTGGCTGGGTCGGCGTTTGGAAACTTTACTTCGCCAACATCAATATCCAGACACCTGACGATTCGATTGTCGCGATCCGTTGAAACCCTCGCATCGATCCAGACGGCGCCGAATACCGGCTCTGTCCGGCCTTGTGGAGTTACCGCAACAGCCGCCCGGCAGGTAAGCCTGTTGCCTTCGAAGGACTCCAATTGTGGCTGATACATCACGATCTTCGCTTCGGGGATGTCTATCTCACGGGGCCATTTCAGTGCGACGGTTTCGGCGGCAATGCAGAGTGCAGTCCCCATGGCGACAAACGTCAGCAGCGCACAGATCATTTTCATTTCCAGTTTCCCCCCAGAACTTCATATCGCAGCTTGTCTGCGTATTTCGATTATGTGGCGCCGGCGAGGATTTCTTCGGCCTCCATCCTCGCCTTGCAGGCCTCGAGACAGGCAAGCTCAGCCTCTGCAATTGCCACGACCGCATTGTCTATGCATATCCGGGCGTGCTGTTCGGCCTTTTCAGCTCTGACAATTATTTTATGTTGCGATCTTTCTTCGAGTTTTGCCGTCGCCGCTTCCTTGATGTGCTCTACCTTTTGGGCAAACTCATTCTTGTGCTCTTTGAATTCCGTTTTGAGCCCGGCCCTGCTCTTGCCGACCTGCCTCCGTGTCTCATTCAGGGACGCTTTTACTTCTTCGATCTTCTCTGTTACCTGGGATTTCGTTTTATCGAATGTCGTCTCAAGACTCTCCTTTGCTTTGTCAAGCTGCTGCCTGACATTTTCAAGCCTCTCCTGGGCCGCGTGTTTCAGTTTTTCCGTCTGTTCACTCATAATTAACACCTTTCTCAAATAGAAATAAGCTCTCCTATGAACGCCAAACCTGCTGTTGTGCGCTAAAGTCCTTACCGAGCTTCCTGCAACCTGGCTTTGAGTTGTTTTGCCCATTCATTCATGGCA
>JAGHBX010000555.1 GCA_021160785.1 Planctomycetota bacterium
AAACATAATCGCTCCACATCGTACCGCACGAAAGGATGATGAACGGCCCCTTGCAGTCAAGGAGTTGCTTTTCAAGCCAGTCCCTCTGCTCATCGCCCAGGAACGAACCTTTTACGCCTTCGCGGAAATACCGATTGTCTACCATGATAGCATCACACGGGCCGATCCGGGTGCGAAGGAAAACGCCTCTACGCTCATCGTTAAATCCGGAAGACGGATTGTTCCAGGCGCTGCTGAACACATCGCAAACGTTTTGCTTGTCCTTTAGGGTATATCCTTTCGGGATGCCCCACTTATCATTAGCGAAATAATCGTGGTCGTCCCAGGTCGCATAAGTCGGCATGTTTGAGCTGAAATTCTTCCATGCCGGGAAGAAGTCACGCAGCAGATAATCGGCGCGATGCAGCCCGCAATGGTTTCTCCTGTCCTGAACGGCAATGTCACCGCCGAGCAGCATAGCAGCAGGTTTGCGTTTACGAATAAGCTCCCACTGTTTCTGATTGCCCAGCCCCCACCTGTGCGTGCATGTCCCAAAAGCAATGCGAACTTTGCCCGAGGTCGATTCAACCGGAGATGTGGTAATAACAGCATGGGCCGGGATATTTACAGGTTTGTCCTCAACCAGCACCTTATAAGGGTAAGTCGTTGCCGGCTTTAGACCTGTAACAGGAACAATTGCGACCATATCTGTTTGAGGGCCGCTTTTTACCGGGCCAAATGTTTTTACTGAACCGTTTACAGTCACCTGCACCTGAACTTTTGCGGCTCGCAAAGTGCGAATCCAAACCCGCACTCCGGTGGAACTTACCGTACCAAGCATCGGGCCGCCGAGATGGGTTATTGACTGGCTGTCGCAAATTTTTTGAACTTCGCTGTCGGCTGCAACGTCAGCATAGGTAGCGCCCTGTTTGGATTCCAATACCTTAAATGCAGCAGTGTAAAGACGATTAGTTATTTCCGGCTGCTTCCCCCACAAGTTCAATAGTTTCAGACTTACGTCGATCGACGGACCTTTTAAGATGTTTTTTTTCTTAGCCGCAAAAGCTGCGGTTGATCCAAAAGACATCAAGCTCGCAGAAACACCAACTGCCGTTTTCATAAATTCTCGTCTATGCATTATTATATCCTGAATATAATCACAAAAAGCATTTATAACCAATTACAATATTCTTACTTATTTTTCTTTTCACTTTAAAAGTGATAACTGCGAACAGATCGCCCCTTAATAAAGAATAATAGGCGGATCGAACATTTACCTCGGCCCGCCTTGGAAATCGCCACGTCATTAAAATTAGCTTTACTGTTTATCAGGGCCTTTCATCCGCCTCGGTGGCAGCATAATCATCAAGCCAGGCAGAAGCCATTTCTGCAAAGTCCAGCAGATTAGTAATACAGTCGGCGTTAAAGTCAGTTGCGGCAACCGGTGTGTTCAAACCGTTCTTAGCCATTTCACAAGCATCCTGATAAACGTCAATCTCTATAGACTCTTCTACAGGTGTCGGGTTAGCTGCGTCACTGACAGCAACTTTCACCGTAACGGTGGACATCTCAGGATCGTATACCATCTGGTCCAATTCGCCATCGGCCGAAAGCGTAACATCGTCGAAGTCAACTTCATAGCCGTCATCTAACTCAGTGCCATACGCTTCGCCAATAAGCCTGATAGCCAGTGGCTGTCCGACATTCGGGTCGGCCACATCATCTGCACCGGAAACATAGGTGCAACTTGCGGACAACCACGATGTGTTATCGACTGGCGATGGGCCGCCATCAACTGCGGCAACGCCTGCACCGACTATCTCGATGCGATAGTCAGCTGTGGCGCCTAAGTTATAAAGGGAAGGATTTCCTACCTTTACGCTCAGTTGATATGTCGTAGAAGGCTCGATCGTGTCAAGTATTTGCTGATACAAACAGTGGTCTGATACGTAATCCGTTTCGAGCCAGGCCACGTTTTCGCCATCTGGTATGCCAACTGTAAAATCGCCGTCATTCGGGTTATACGCACCTCCTTGGGAAGCAACTGGTGACCAGGTATCGCTTCCCGGAACGGACCACATGGTCGACCATGAAGCAACGCCATCTTCGATATATATCCAGGTATCATTATCCAAAGCCGGATCCTCAAAACTGCTGTTTATGACATATGGAACAAAATAAGATACTTTGGTAAGCGTAACCGTTGTGTCTTCCGTGTCAGCGCTAGCAGGATCGAATTCAACATCAATACCGTCAGGTACATCAGCACTCCATGCGATAAACAGTTCCGACAGACCGGAATCTGTAACAGTCGCATCCAATCCTACCGGGTTATTCGACCATGTCATCTTTGCCGGGGTATGGATTTCAACAGTCGGAGCAGGGTCGGTAGTGGTATCGAAGCTCCAGACACTCCCTATGATCATGTTGGCATCATCTAACTTGTCTGCACCGTAAATCCACGAATTCACCTGCCAGTAGTAGGTATCCACCGCACTAGCGTCAACAATCACAGATTCCGTGTTTAGACCTTTTTCCACAACCAAGTCGAAGTCGGGAACCGGATGCAAGTCGTTCGGTTCGGTCCCAAACCACACGTCAACCCAAACATCGTTTCCATCAACCGGATCCATATTCGCCCAGATCAAAGGCAAAGAATCTGAAATATTAACCGTATCACCGTTTGTTGGAGAAATGATCTCAACGCCAGGTCTATCTATGATAACACCCACGAATCTGCCGCGCCTGGCTGGGCCATCATGGGTATAATGATAGGTGATCGTATCATAGCCCCCGGCATCGGAAAAGTTAAAGGGTGATACCCAAAAATGGTTCTTGCCAGCATTGCCAGTAATAAGTTGTATCTCGTATTCAGCCACTTCATCATCTACACCTGCACCGCTCATAGTCGCAGTTAAGGTAACCTTTTGTTTTATCCCACCGAAAATAACATAAGCTGTACCCGAACTCATGTCAGAGATGTCGATCGTCCCTGTGATGTTCATGGCTCTTGCTAGCGTGTCCTCAGTTATGTCGGCGGCATTGGCAAAATCGACTCCCGGATCGGTTGCCGTCCAGACATTAGCCCAACTCTCGCTGCCGTCTAAATCAGCAGCATCAGGGCTTACAACGGGGGCAACGATCCCGGCATCGTCAGCATAGGAAATCAAGGCAGTGGCATCGCCATTGACATTAAAAAAACGGTAGCTCGACACAGTACCATCGCCGAAAACGCCTGTTACTGCGTCCCCAGCCATATTTGTACCGGAATACGATGCATTGCCCGGGTAAACCGAGATATTAAACTCACTCTTGTTGTATGAGATTTCAACCGTCTCATCAAGAGTCAGCGTAGCGGCACTGACCGGGTTCATGCCTGCCCCGACGATAACTGCCATCGCCACGACTAACGACATTAACTTCATTTTCTTTTTCATCTTGTATACTCCTTTCAAAAAAATGGCATTTAAAATCATCTGTCAACCGCTTCGGTGGCACCATAATCATCAAACCAGGCAAAAGCCAACTCTGCAAAGTCAGGCAGATTAGTAATACAGTCAGCATTAAAGTCGGTTGCAGCAACCGGGGTGCCCAAACCGTTCTTAGCCATTTCACAAGCATCTGGATAAACGTCGATTTCAACGCTCGCTTCAGCAATTTCGGGGTTAGCTTCATCGAAAGCGGTCAGTGTAAGAGTAACAGTAACCATGCTGCCGGTTAAATTGGTAACGGTAACTTCAGGATCTTCAGCACCTGCATCAAAATCGACGGTAAGGTCAGGATCATCAAGGCCGTTAGGCTCCGCTGTCCAGCCGTATGTCAATTCCGACAAACCGGAATCTGTAATAGTCGCATCCAATGTCACCGGGTTATCCGACCATGTCATCATTGCCGGGGTATGGATTTCAACAGTCGGAACAGCGTCGGCACTGGCATCGAAGCTCCAGACTGTCCCTACGACCGTGTTGGCATCGCCAATAGTATTATCTACACGCCAGTAGTATGTTCCAGGATCAGAAGCATCTACATTTACAGTATCAGCATCTTCAATATTGTCAACAACCAGCTCCATATCGTAACCCGGATGAAGTTCATTTGGCTCGGTACCGAACAATACATCAACATAAAGTGGCAGGCCATTTGGGTCGATATTCGTCCAGATCAAAGGCAAAGAACCTGAAACAGTAACCGTATCGCCGTCTGTTGGAGAAATGATCTCAACGGCAGGACCATCAGGGCCATCTATGATAACACCCACAAATCTGCCGCGCCTGGTGTTATCGCCGGTAGCAAAGATATAATCATAGGTGATCGTCTCATAGGCCCCGGCATCGGAAAAGTCAAAGGGTACTACCCAAAATTTGTTCAGGGTTCCAGGATTAACCGAGTATTCAGCCTGAATATCTGTTTGACCTGCACCGCTCATAGTCAAAGTTAAGGTAAGATCGTTTTTTAACCCACCGCAAACAACATAAACTGTACCCTCACTCAGGCCAGAGATGTCGATTGTCCCTGTGATGCCACTGCCTCTTGCTAACGTATCATCAATATAGTCGGCGGTAGTGGCAAAACCGACTCCCGGATCGGTTGTCGTCCAGACATTAGCCCAACTCTCGCTTCTGGTGTGTATATCAGTAGCTGTAGCGGGGGCAACGATCCCATAGTCAGCATAGGAACTGAAGACACTGTCATTGGAATTGAAAAAACGGTAGCCCAAAACCGTACCATCGCCGAAAACGCCTGCGCTCTCATAAGCGATTTCGTCTATCACCCAAGAACCGGAATACGATGCATTGCCCGGGTAAACCGAGATATTAAACTCACTCTTGTCGTACGAGACTTCAACCAGCTCTTCAAGAGTCAGCGTAGCGGCACTGACCGAGTTCATGCCTGCCCCGACGATAACTGCCATCGCCACGACTAACAACATTAACTTCATTTTCTTTTTCATTTCTCATACTCCTTCAAAAAAAACAATAAAATGGCATTTCAAAGCATTAAGCAACAAGCCCACGGCAAAACATCGAAATATAAATTACATATTAAAAATGCTCACAGTTTTCAGTAACTGCACAATTTTATTCGTAACCGTTCACTGCATTTATCCTGTTAATCACCTATGTGCAAAATCGGTTCTGCAATAACCATCCTGTTTCCTGATCCTGATATCTCTCCCTTTGTTACTACCAGGGTCAGAAACCGGTCATCTCTGCCCAGAGGAACATCAACGTTGAAAGGTTCGGAAATTTTCCTTTCACCAAAAAATATTAAAATACTTTTTGTATTTTCTTAAAAATGTGTAACGTACTCACCGATTATCCGTCTTAATATATAAGTAACAAATTATTGGAGCTAATTATGAACGCAATTCCAATACAACAAAAAATCTTTGGCGCGCGCGCAAAAACCGCGCACGCCAACATCATGGTCCAGTGCATTCTTGGCAAAGTATACCACTGGTCCACTGGTCCACATTTTCTAAAAATATTGGGAGAATTAAAGGGAGCTGACCCTTTTAATTTCCCCTTATTTTAACCCCTCGCCGTAAACACCGGCGAGGGATCAAAAGATAAAAAATTCAATTAGCCGTTACGGCGACGACGGATAAGACCAAGTCCGCCAAGTGCCAGCAGCGACAGTGTCGCAGGCTCTGGTACAGCAGTATCATCCAAAATAGAACCCATAAATCTACCTCGCTTGGCTGCGCCATCGTGGCTATAAAAATAGGTAATCATATCATAGTCATCGGCATCGGTAAAGACAAAGCTTGATGCAAAAATATGGTTCTTGCCAGCATTGCCAGTAATGAGTTGTATCTCGGATTCAGCCACTTTATCTTCTACACCATCACCACTCATAGTCGCAGTTAAGTTAATCAGTTGTTTTATCCCACCCCAAAGAACATAAGCTGTACCCTCACTCATGTCATCGATGTCGATCGTCCCTGTGACGTTCCTGCCTCTTAATACCGTGCGGTCTACGCCAAAAGCAAAGTCGGCGGGATCGACTCCCGGATCGGATGCCGTCCAGACATTAGCCCAAGGCTCGCTGGGTTTTACGTCTACATCACCCTGAGCAACTGAATGGGCAATGGTCCCGGATCCATCGTTAGCATAGGGACTAACGGCAAAGGTAACTGGATCTTGATTAATAAACTCGTAGGCCGACACAGTACCATCGCCGAAAACGCCTGTTACTGCGTCCCCAGCCATATTTGTACCGGAATACGATGCATTGCCCGGGTAAACCGAGATATTAAACTCACTCTTGTTATACGAGATTTCAACCGTATCATCAAGAGTCAGCAAACCGGCACTGACCGGGTTCATGCTTGCCCCGACGATAACTGCCATCGCCACGACTAACAACATTAACTTCCCTTTCCTTTTCATCATCACTCTCCTTACAAAATAAAGTCCTGGATATTCTCAACAATGGACAACAAGTCCAAAATAAAATACCCATCTCATCTATTAGCTGTTTTAAGCGCTCAGGTTTCTGTTTGATGCTGCGGTGCCACCGATCAATGATGTTGCTTAGGAGACACTTGGGAATGCTGGCATTGACAGGCCGATTACTCAGGGGAGTCGTTGCTTGATGGACAGATAGTGAGATACTGCACTGGCTGCCTGCAAAAAGCAGGGCCGATCCAGCTGGCAATCCCTCCAAAACGCACTGCCTGCTCGTTCTTCTCAAAACTCTACTCCTCCAGCCCCCCCATTGTCCAACTCAACTAAGGGCCCGAAGGTTCATTTCTGATGATAACCGCATCAGGGGGTTTTGGCAAGAGAAAAATCTCCGCCCGAAGGCCCAAAAGCCGTTCCTTGTTTTTTTATCTTGCGTGGGGGGGGGGGAAGTACTTGACAGACAAGCACTTACAGCGATTCGGCCTACCGAAAATCCTTCAAAAAATGTTCCCTGAGCATCCAAACGAAGGGGGCTTCTCTTTGGCTGTAACCGCTCGCGCGGCTACGGTCTCTGGGGCAGGAGGGACGGGCGACGTCAGTATTCTTCGTCGAGTTCGTCGGGCAGGATGGGGATGATTTTGTGGTCTTCGGGGTTTAGGAGGGGCCATGCTGGTTTTAGGTTTGCCGAATCCATGACCTGCGGTGTGATGAAGATGGTGAGGACGCTGTGGCGGAGTTCGGTCTGCTCGTGCTTGAAGAGGAAGCCCAAGAGCGGCAGATCGCCCAGGAGGGGCACCTTTGTAATCGTCTGGCTTTTTTCCTGTTGCCGCAGGCCGCCGATGACGATGGTCTGGCCCTGCTCGACGGTAACTTCCGTTTGCGACTCGCGCGTCGTGAGTTCCGGAAGACCCGCCGCCTGCGTGAAAGTGAAAGTGCCGACCTTGACGTCCACAACAAGGTGAATTCGACCGTCCGGAAGGAGGGTCGGCGTGATTCTGCCGATGGTGTCCGATGAGATATCGCTCTTTTTGATGACGGGCCGGCCCGCCACGTCGAAGCCCTCGTTGAAGAAGTAGTTGAGCGTCTTGCGAATGTTAATTTGCGATTCGATGCCGCTGGTTGCAACGGTTCTGGGATTTGCAAGGATCGTGCCCTGTCCGTCCTTGACGAGAGTGCTCAACCGCACAAAAAACTCGCGCGGCAATGTGCCCACGCCCTGGAAGAATATCTGCCCGACGCCCGACAGGATCGCCATCTCGCCCAGTCTCGGCGCATTCGGGCCAAAGTCGCGGATGGTCATTCCCTCAGGCTGTACGAACCCGAAATGTCCCTCGGCGTAACTCCAGTCGAGCCCGAGGTCCCTGTTTGCCTCGTCGGACAACTCCACCGCCAGCAGGTCGACCAGTATGTGCGGCGGCAGGCTGTCGATCAGTTCGAGGTCGCTTTTGAGTTCCGCCAGGATCCAGGGAGGACCCTTGAAGAGGATGATGCCTCGCGATGCGTTGACCGTGAAATAATCACTGTACTCAGGCGAGATGGACTTGGCGGCTTCATCGACAGTCATGTGCTGCGGGCGAACGGCTTCGGTGACGAACGTTTGCAGATTGGAACGTGTCAGCAGTTTTGTTTGGGGTGTTTCGGTGTCGACAGGGACGGATGCGGATGCGGATATCTGAGTCAAACCACCGCCGGCTCCGCCCGTAGGAGGACCAATGTTTTCGGCGGCGGACGGATCGATGAAGCGGTCGGGCAGATCAAGTCGGTAGATGTCCGGATGGGTTATTTCGTCCTCATCGCTGATGATTGTGGCTATCGTCAGAAGGATAGACCGGCCGTCGGGCGACCACGAAATGTCCTCCAACCTGGGCTCGCCGATTTCCGCCCGCATTTCCTTGTAAGCCTGGATTTCCCTGCGCTCGAGCTGCTCGTCGAAGGTGAGCAGGTCGTAGGCCTTCTCTTCGGCGAGATCATAAATGCCCAGGACCCATATAGGATTTTCATATTCGGCATCGGGCCCCCAGTTGCGCACGGTAAGGCGTTTAGCGACATAGGCAATCTTTGTGCCGTCCCAGGACGCCTCGAATGTTCGAAAGTAATCCAGCCGGCCGGTTCGCGGGTCGGACGTCATCAGGATATCGTAGCCGCCGTTTACGGGATCGATCCGATAGAGAGTGCTGATCCGGTTGCCCTGCTGGTCGTATCGTGATCCGGGCGATATCAGCCATTTGCCGTCCCATGTCCAGAAAAGCGTGCGGAGATCGAGCATGTCCTCGGTCGAAGCGGTTGTCGCCTTGGTGAGATTTCGCGCCTGGGTTCCGTCATATCGTGCGATCCAGCAGTCCTCGACATGCATTTCCTGCTCAGTCCGCGTCATGTCGAGATTGAACTTGAACGCCACCCACTCACCGTCCGGGCTCCAGCGGGGTCTATCCGTATAGACCGATTGAGCGTCGATATCGGTTAACATGGCGAAATTTCTGCCGTCCAGATCGGCGGTGGCAACATCGAAGCCGTTCCCGCTTGACTGGACGAGAAGCGCCAGTTTCTTCGGGTCTGTCGGGCTCCACCGGTGGTCGTCCGCCTCGCCTCGCTCGGGCAGCAGTCGCCAGGTCTTGCCTGATTCAACGTCTGCGATCCACATCTGATTAGTCTCAGCCGGTCCGATCTCCACTTTGTAAGCGATATATCGATCGTCGGCGGACCAGTATGGGCCATCATCCGGATCGATGGACCTTCGCCGATAGGGCGCCGACACTGATTTCGTCTTGCCGGTCCGGACATCGTAGATGAAGACCCCGCCCTGGCTTTCGCTTTCCGGGGCGTTGGAAAACTCATACGATATCTTGTCGCCCTTCCACGACCACTCGGCGAAGAACGGATTACCGATGGGGCTGACGGCTGCTTCGCCCGTGCCGTCGGATTTCATAATCATCAACTGGCCCTGGGTATCGGATATTTGACGCACAAAGGCGATGAGATCGCCGTGGTACGCCCAGGCGACGGCCTTGCTCTTGCCGTCATCGGTCAACTGCACAAGGTCAGCGCCGTCGACGAGAAACTCGGCGTGTGCGCAGGCGGCGCAGACGGTCAGAATAACAGTGAGTAATACAGCTTTTCCAAGTTGCTTTGTCATAAGCTTCACAGCAGTAATTCCTCAGATTGCGACTATCCAGAGACCGGCCCACTGCACAAGGCCCACCATCAGACCGCACATTTCGGGAGAATTGGGTCATCGCTACAAAACGTCGACCCGTAAGCCATCCATTATCGCTAAAAGACGAGCTTTTGTCAAGCAGTGATAAGCTTTCTGGTTAAAATTCCACCGCATTTTCACCTTAAACCCGCGTTCCGGGTCATAGGAACTCCCGGAGAGGTACGAAAAATGTCTAAATATGAGGGATAAACTTCTTGACAGCATCACGAGGGTTTTTATAATGCCTTCGATAAAGCGTTCGGCAGGATGGCTTTCAGGGCGTCAAGGATGGGCAACGTCAAGAACCAAAGAGAAGAGCAAAGATTGCGTTATCGCTGGTATCTTAAGTATGCCAACGACGCCAATGAAAGCAATCTTACCGGCCAGATGTTTGACATTTCCAGCCGTGGTATGGCGTTTCTTTGCCATTGGGACGAAAACTGTCCGAATCCGGGCGAGTTGATAACCACTCGCTTTGCTGTCCCATGTTTTGACTCCGGCGATTCCTTCGATTTGATCTTTTTCAACCGCCTCGGCCAGGTGTGCCGGGTCGACGACCTGGGCAGCCGGGTACGTCGCGTTGCAATCCAGTTCGCCAAACCGCTGTTCTTCAAACCCGGCGAGCAGAACATCAGTGCATCTGAGGCGCAGCAAAGGCTTAATACTCAAAATCGCGCAAGAACTGAGACCGAAAAAGCGAAGAAGGCCGAGGCCGAGGAAAAAACCGGTGTCTATATCAAGACAATCAAGCGGTTAGAGCATAAGCTTGAAGCCGAAAGAGCAGCAAGGTTAAAAGCCGAGGGACAGGCACAAGCCAACAGGGATGTAATTATCGAAGCACAAGAAGATCTGGCCGCTTATGCTCGTGCAAGAGGCCAGGCCGAAAAAACAGCCGAAACCGAATCCGAAGCGAGAGTCCAGGCGCAACAGCACTTGAAGTCTGAGATCGAAGCGAGAATTGAAGCGGAAGAACGATTAAAGATCGCAATCGAAAAACATTCCGAAATGAAAGCTCAGGCCGCAGAAGAAATAGCAGCGGTTAAATCCAAGATGAGCGAAGCGATACACGCAGCAGTATCCGAAGCTCAAAAGGAAACCGAATCAGCAGCAAGCTTAAAAGCCGAGGAACAGGTGCAAGCCAACAAGGTGTTAGCTGCCAAAGCACAAGAAGAGCTGGCCGCTTATGCTCGTGCAAGAGACGAGGCCCAAAAAACAGCCGAAACCGAATCCGAAGCGAGAGTCCAGGCGCAACAGCACTTGAAGTCTGAGATCGAGGCGAGAATTGAAGCGGAAGAACGATTAAAGATCGCAATCAAAAAACATTCTAAAATGGGGGCTCAGGCCGCAGAAGAAATAGCATATCTCAAATCCGGGATGATCGAAGCGATACGCGCAGCAAAATCCGAAGCTCAAAAGAAAACCGAGTTGCATGTCGAGATGATTAGCCGGTTGAAGGACGATCCTGGGGACGAAAGAGCGGCAAGATTAAAAGCCCAGGCGGCAAAAGAGGCATCAGTCGCCAAATCCGAGATGAGCGAAGCGATACGCGCGGCAACATCCGAAGCTC
>JAGHBX010000326.1 GCA_021160785.1 Planctomycetota bacterium
CGTATAGACCTTCGCTTCGAGGTCCTCCTTCGCCAACATCATCTGTGCCAGGCACTGGTTCGTGAAGCTGTTGCTCATGACAAAGCTCGGATGACCCGTCGCACAGCCTAAGTTCACCAATCGGCCGTCGGCTAACAGGATGATCGAACGACCGGACTTGAGTGTCCATTTGTCCACCTGCGGCTTGATGTTCTCCACCGTGCACTGCGGTGTCTCGTGCAGGTAGCTGGTCTGAATCTCACTGTCGAAGTGACCGATATTGCAGACAATTGCCTCGTTTTTCATCTGCTCCATGTGCTCCCCGGTAATCACATCGCAGCAGCCAGTCGCGGTAACGAATATATCGCCCACAGCCGCAGCATCGGCCATCGTGGTAGCTTCATAGCCTTCCATCACCGCCTGCAGCGTACAGATCGGATCGATCTCCGTGATCAGCACCCGCGCCCCTAAGCCGCGCATCGACTGGGCACTGCCTTTGCCCACATCGCCATAGCCGCAGATGACCACGATCTTGCCGGCCATCATAACATCCGTCGCCCGTTTAATACCGTCGGCCAACGACTCGCGACAGCCATACAGGTTATCGAATTTCGACTTAGTCACTGAGTCGTTTACATTGATCGCCGCAAACGGCAGCTCGCCCGCTTCGGCCATCTGATACAACCGATTTACACCCGTCGTCGTCTCTTCGGAAACACCACGAATGTCGGCTGCGATCTTCGTCCACTTCTCAGGATTCGCCGCGACCCCGGCCCGCAGCCGGTCCATGACAATCTGCATTTCCTTGTTATCGTACTTCTTGCCGAGAAGCGAGGCATCCTTCGCGACCTTTATACCCTGAAACACAAACAGCGTGGCGTCGCCGCCGTCATCGACAATCATATTCGGCCCGGATCCGTCAGGCCAGGTCAGCGCCTGCTCAGTGCACCACCAGTATTCCTCCAGCTTTTCACCCTTCCACGCAAAAACCGCACTGCGACCTGCCTTGGCGATCGCAGCCGCGGCATGGTCCTGGGTCGAAAATATATTGCACGACGCCCAGCGGACATCGGCGCCCAAAACCTCCAACGTCTCAATCAGCATCGCCGTCTGAATCGTCATATGCAGGCTGCCCATGATCTTCAGGCCCCGCAGCGGCTTTTCCTTACCGTACTTCTTGCGGACGGCCATCAGACCCGGCATCTCATTTTCCGCCAATTGCATCTCCATCCGCCCCCACTCAGCCAGCGAAATATCAGCAACCTTATACTTAAGATCAGGGTCAAGCTTGATGATTTCCTTGCCCGCCGCCTCTACCGTTTCCATTCCAAATCCTCTCAAATTCACATTACCCATATTAACCAAACCCAACAATATATGCCCTCACGCTCTATCGGGCAACACTTTATTAGACCTATCGACGAAATCATCCCCTGAAAACAAAAAAAGCAATTTATACCAGTCCCACTAAAAAAATGGTCCATCGCGGAATAGTGGGGTGAACTACGAGGCATCGGGATTGCCCCACCATTCCGCCTGATGCCAAGAAGAAGACCAAAAAATTCTACTAATAAAGGGACCAGGTCCATTTATTTCACAACCCTACGGGTCCACTTATTTCATGGGGGCTTTTTTACCGTCTGGGTGATTTGACGCAAATGACATGTGAATTCCACACATGGCTAAAATGTTACAAAAAAGCGATTTATATGTTGACAAGAACCCGGCTTTGTGTTAATCTATAAGTAATGAAGCAAAATAACGTAAACAACCTGATCAACTGGTGGTGGCCTGGCGAAATATTCGACAGGTAGCGGGATTTTGCTATATTTATTAAATCCGAATTGCATTATAAAGCAGCCTGTCGAAAGAAGGGCTGCTTTTTTTGTAAATATATAAAGTGCAGGACACGATGACTCGATAATATAATGAATAAGGATTTCCGATATGCATAGTTATAAGCAACTTTTCCGAAACGCCAAACCGGGGCAGATCATTCCTATTGTCCGGGAAGTAGATATGGACTGCCCTGTGAAATTCTTCGCCAAATTGTCCGATTATGGCCGAAAAAAGGACTCCTTGCTCTTTGAATCCCGCGAACATTTGTCCGATTCGACCCACGGCGAGCTGACCTTCGGCACGACTAATCCCGCCCTGTATCTCACCGGCAGGGGGACGGAGTTTTCCATTCGAGCGTTGACCTCCACCGGCAGGCGGATGCTGAAGTACCTTGCGTCCGATAAGAGCCGCTTTGACTTCTGCAAGACAATCGACTATACCGACGAGGAAATCACCGGCACGCTCGAACAGATCGCCCGGACGATGGACGAGGAATCGCGTCTCAAGAGCACCAACCAGATGGACGTCATTCGCGCAGTCGCCTTTGCCTTCGAGTTGGCGAGCAAGCCCTTTCGCGTAACCTGCGGCCTGTTAGGCGCTATCAGTTATGACTTCATCGACCAGTTCGAAAAGCTGCCCAAAAACAAAAATGACGTTCTCGATAACCCCGATTACGAACTGTATTTTGCAGACAACATCTTCCTCATGGACCACGATAAATCGACAGGATATGTCATCGTAAACGCCATGATCACCGACGACGACCGCGACACAATCGTCGACGAGGTGCGTGAGTGCTTTGACTATTATTTCAATATGGCAAACGCCGACGATCCGAAGCCGCGACAGTTCGACGGATGGTTTCCGGCCAGCAAGTCCGATACCACGCAGGCCGAATACGAGAAAATGGTCAACACCGCCAAACAGCATATCGTAGACGGCGATGTGTTCCAGGTGGTGCTCAGCCGCACATTCAC